>JAHJLU010000108.1 GCA_018821745.1 Myxococcota bacterium
AGTGGGTCAGGCGCTCCATCATCGCCCACAGCCTCTTTGTCCGAAATCTCGCCAAGGACACCGATGTGAACAAGGCCATCGAGCTCTACCCCCACTTCGCCAAGGGCAAACAGCCCTACATGGAGGGAGTGGGCTGGCTCTATCCGGTCTTCACCGCGGCAAAGAACACGGAGCATCTCCAGAAGATCCGCAAGCTTATCCTCAACCGGGTGAGCGAGACCGCGGGCATGGCCAACTTCATCTCCTACGCCTCCGACGGCGCCCACCTTATCCTCCACTCAAACCGCAGGGTCGACGCGCTGATCCTCTCGGGGATGATGGAGGACCAGCCCAAGAGCGACCTGATCCCCAAAGTGGTCGCGGGTCTCCTTGCACACCGCACCAAGGGGCGCTGGGCCAACACCCAGGAGAGCGTGTGGGTCCTCCTGGCGCTGGATCAGTACTTCGCCAAATACGAGAAGGTGACCCCCAACTTCGTCTCCAGGATTTGGCTCGGTGATCAGTTTGCCGGGGAGCACAAGTTCGTGGGACGCACCACGGAGCGCCACCTGGTGAAGATCCCCATGATGAACCTGGGTCAGCCCGGGAAGGTGAGCGACCTGCTCCTGTCCAAAACCGGCGCCGGCCGCCTCTACTACCGGATCGGCATGGACTATGCCCTCTCCGACCTGCGTCCTCCCGCGGCCAGCCACGGGTTTACCCTGAGCCGTCGCTACACCGCCGTGGGTGATGCCAAAGACGTGGTGCAGCTCCCCAATGGCACGTGGCGCATCAAGGCCGGCACCAGAGTGCGTGTGAAGCTCACCATGCTGGCGCCCTCCCGCCGATACCACGTGGCGCTGGTCGACGCGATCCCCGCGGGGCTCGAGGCCGAGAACGCCGCCCTCCTGGGGAACCCGCCGGCGGCCGCCGCCAAATCCAGCTCCTCAAGGGGACGCCGGGGCAGGGGGTATCGCTCCCGCGGTTACTACCGGCACTGGTGGAGAATGTGGGGCCGCTGGTACGAGCACCACAACATCCGTGACGAGCGGGTAGAGGCCTTCACCTCGGCCCTCTCAGCTGGTGTCCACACCTTCACCTACACCGCACGGGCCACAACCCCCGGTAACTTCGTGGTCCCGCCCCTGAAAGCTGAAGAGATGTACGCCCCCGAGACCTTCGGCCGCAGCGCCGGTGACCGCGTCATCGTCGTCCCCAACGACAAAAAATAACGCCCCACAAGCCACTTCTTTATAATCCACAGGGAAAGCCATACAATTTGTTCGGAACGAGGCTCACGGCAGACCACCTTTCGCGTGCTTGTCAGGATGATGCTGAGTCTTATCGAAGTCTTGATATACAGCACCGTTGGGGCATAACGACTCAAGAAGATAAAGAGTGGGCGAGGCGGGGGAGAAGATAATGTGAAATACAGGGCTTTGTGTTTAAGCAGAAAACTGCTAAAAGGGAAAAAACCTCAGGAGTCTGTCATGAAATATCTCCTTGCCCTCACTGCCATGTTGTTCCTCCACGCTGCCTGCACCGTAAGTGGCCCCACTGGCGGCGCAACCTATATGGTCAAGGGAAGCCCCATCCTCATGGTGCGGGCCGGAAGCACGGTGTTTGGCCAGTTTTACTATATCATCGATTCGCAGACCAAGGTGTGTCTGCTGTCCCAGTATTCGACCAACAGCCAATCCTCCGTGAAGATCCCCTGCTGCAGACTGAAGCGGATGCAGAAGGTGGCCCCCTTCATCACCTGGGAGTCCTCGGGATGTGAGGGCGCCGGTTACTATAATAACGCCCCCTGAACCTCAGAATTTTTATTCCTTCGATGGAAAAAGGTTGTCCATAGGGCTGCGGCGCCAGGGGGAAAAACAATCGGGCTCACCATGAGTGGTCCCCGATCGATTCCGGTTGTTGGGAGAGTCTTGATGGTGGAAAATGCGTGTCGTTCCGATAAGAAACCTGTTCCTTTCAACTTGCATTGTCTTGGACTGGCCGCCCTGACGACCGTCCGGGTTGTTTGCGTTTCCAAAATCCATACGAAAAACTCCCCGACTTGACATCGGAAAAATCGGGGGTCAGGAACACCGCAGGAGGGAACGTTCCTGCCCATGTCCCCGCACGAACCCTTCACCGGCCAAAGGGGCGGAACACTCCACCGCGCGCGCCTCTCCCGCCGCCAGACACTCACAACACCCCGCCTTTCTCCTCTGAAAACAGAAGCGATGTACGCCCCCGAGACCTTCGGCCGCAGCGCCGGTGACCGCGTCATCGTGGTCCCCAACGACAGAAAATAACCCCCCACAAGCCACCACGTCTGCAAGAGAAGGCGTCAAATGTCTCAGTCACATGCGCGAGTTTTATTGCCATGGGACCGCCGCCGCCCCAGCACCCTGAAGAGGACACGTTCACGGATTCCCCGGGTGCTGTCGACAGGGTGACCCTGTAAGGCGCTCCCGATCCAGCCGCTTCAGCCCCGAGTGACGGGGCACCGTCAGATTCATTTGCAAAAAACTACTTCATGGAGGATACTCTTTTCCATAATATGCCCATTGAAAGATTTATGCTCCTGAGGTGTCATCATGAGAATGTTGTTTGTTTTTCTGTTGGTTTGTGCGGCTTCCTGCTCGGGAAAATCGACGGATGGAACGGGGAAGGAGGAGGCTCCTCCGGTGGCCGCTGCGATGAAGGTTCCTCCGGTGAAGAGTGCCATGGCCACATCGCCCGCGGCAGTTATGGGGATGGGCGTGCCACCGGTGGCCATGGGGATGGCGTCCGGGCCTGTGTCGCCTGACTCTATGGGGGTGCCTCCGAAACAGCCGGTTTTACCAGAGGCGTCTGTGCTGGTGAAGCCCGCGGAAAATTCCTACAGGAGCGTCCTGAAGATACCCGTCGTCCGAAAGTCGGGGGAGTCGCTGTGGTGGTTCGCCCAGCGAGTGGCTGACCTGCCGATCCGGGGGATCGATGAGTGCCGGCCCCACGCGCATATGGACAAGGTGGACTGCATCACCTCATACCTGCCCGCGGGGATCGAGGAGGATCTGAAGAAAATTGACGGGGGAAACCTCTCCCTGACGCTGAAGGACTGCAGCCTGGCCAACATG
>JAHJLU010000109.1 GCA_018821745.1 Myxococcota bacterium
AAGGTCATCGCTGCCAAAATGGTCAAAATGCTCATTTCCCAGGGTTTGAGTGTGAAGGGTGCCCGCGTTGGAATCCTGGGGCTTACCTTCAAGGAGAATTGTCCCGACCTGCGCAACTCGAAAGTTGTTGACGTAATAAAAGAGCTGCAAGAGTTCGGGGTTGAGGTCCTGGTGACCGATCCCGTGGCTGATCCCGCGGAAGCCCTTGAGGAATATGGGTTATCTCTCATAAAACTTCATAAGATGAACAACCTCGATGGGCTGGTCCTGGCAGTGTCCCACGATAAATACCGGGAACTCAATGGGGATTCCCTTAGGGCACTCTTTGCTTCTCACTCCGAAAAACCCGTCATCGTTGATGTCAAATCACTTCTGCCCCACGAAGAACTGACCAGCAAAGGATTCCATATATGGCGCCTGTAAATCCGCCCTCCAACTCCCCATCCACGGCCTTCTCTCCCGATACAAGATTTCTCGTTACCGGCGGCGCCGGCTTTATCGGCTCCAATCTTGTGGACCACCTGATCGAGTCGGGATACGCCACAAGAGTCCTGGATAATTTCTCGACCGGGAAAGAGGAAAACCTTACTCACCATCACCAGAATCCTCTCTTCGAGCTTGTGCGCGGAGATTTGCGTTCCCCCGATGACTGCGCCCGGGCATGTCAGGGAATTGATTACGTCCTCCACCAGGGAGCGCTGGGCTCTGTGCCGCGTTCCGTCAGTGATCCCAGGACCACCAACGACGTAAATGTCGGCGGTACACTCAACATTTTCCTCGCTGCCCGTGATGCCAAAGTGAGGCGGGTTGTCTACGCCTCGTCCTCCTCGGTTTATGGCGATGAACCCAACCTTCCCAAGGTGGAGCATCGTCTTGGCAAAGTGCTCTCACCCTATGCCCTCACCAAACTCACCGATGAAATCTATGGGGAGCTCTTCTACTCCCTGTACGGGCTCCAGACTGTCGGACTTCGCTATTTCAACGTCTTCGGAAAGCGCCAGGATCCCCACTCTGTGTATGCTGCGGTGATCCCCATATTCGTAAAATCCCTCATGTCGGGAAATGCCCCCAGCATCTTCGGGGACGGAGGCCAGACCCGGGATTTCACTTATATTAACAATGTTATTGAGGCGAATCTTCTGTCAGCACTGGCACCTGAGACGGCCTGTGGCAGAGCATACAATATCTCCTTCGGAGAGAACACCAGTCTCCTGGTTCTCTACGACAAGCTCTGCACTCTCCTCAACCGTCATGTGTCGCCGGTTTTTGCACCCGATCGACCCGGTGATATCAGGCACTCTCTGGCAGATATATCCCTGGCACGTGAGCACCTGGGGTACAACCCGAAATTCTCCATCGATGATGGTCTCGCCCGGACCATTGAGTGGTATGTAAAGCACCTGGGTTGAGCCGACCCCTTCGAGGAATTCACATGGAATGGAAATCACTTATGAACGCCCAGCGAGTGGGCGAACAGTCCCCGGAATACCAGGCGAGGAACCCCTTTCAGAGGGACTTTGATCGCATTGTCTTCTCCCCCGCGTTCCGGCGACTTCAGAGCAAAACCCAGGTTTTTCCCCTCCCCGAGACGGATTTTATCCACACACGGCTCACCCACAGCCTTGAGAGCTCCTGCGTCGGTCGATCCCTTGGTCAGATGGCAGGAGAGCTGCTTTTTGCGAGGGGCAAATTACAGGGCACCACCCCATGGGATCTTTCGTCGGTTGTGGCCGCAGCCAATCTGGCCCATGACATCGGGAATCCCCCATTCGGGCATGGAGGCGAGGAAGCAATCAGCGATTTTTTCCGCTCTGACAGGGGGAGTAAACTCATTGGTTCATTCAGCCCTGCCCAGCAAAGGGATCTGGTTAATTTCGAAGGAAACGCCATGGGATTTCGGATCCTGACACGCACCAACCCCCACAAATCACGGCGCCCGGGGGGACTGGGAATCACCAAGGCGACTGTTGGAGCGTTCACGAAGTACCCATGCGATTCCATGGCAATGGATACGTCCAGCAGCTCTGCCAGCAGGAAGAAATATGGCGTTTTTCAGTCAGATTTTGGAACATTCTCCTCCATGGTGGGTGATCTGGGGATGAACCCGTTTCCCGTTGAGCATGCATATTATCGCCACCCGCTGGCCTATCTTGTGGAAGCCTCCGACGACATCTGCTATCTGGCCATGGATCTGGAAGACGGGTACAGGCTCGGCCTGCTTCCCTTCGAGGAAGTCGAGTCTCTCTATCTTGATGTTATTGGAGCCACACTGCAGCCGGACCGATACCAACAGATCACCGCCGCCGATGATCGCATCGCATATCTGAGGGCAGTGGCGATCAACACCCTGGTCACGCAGACGGCCAACCTCTTCTGCGACTCCATCGACACCATTTTCTGTGGAGAACTGAAGAAACCCCTCACCCTCTCCATTCCGGCAGGTCCGAACCTCGCCCGCATTCGAACAGTTTCGGTCGAGAAAATCTACTCCCACCGCAAGGTCCAGGAGATAGAGGCCGCCGGTTTTGAAATAATCTCCGGCCTCCTGGACTGTTTTATAGGAGCAATGGCCAACCCTTCCAGTAAACGTTCCCAGAAAGTCCTGAGCCTGGTCTCCTCCTCCTACCGTTTTGAGTCCGAGTCGAGCGATGATCAGTATGAGGCCTTCATGTACATGGTGCAGTTTGTCGCAGGAATGACGGATCGCTTTGCCATTGAGACCTACCGAACCATCAAAGGCATCTCGCTGCCCACCTACTGATTGTTTTTTTCCATGGCAGCAAGGATTTTCAGCCGGTGTTTCGCTTCCTGCGCCTGAATGGCCCGTGGCCAGCGTTTCAGAAAATTCTGGAGGGCCTGACGCTCAACGATGGTATATCCCAATGCCTTCAGCGCACGGATTTTGCCCCAGGCAGCCTCCTGGGCCAGAATACCACCGCCACCATTCTTGAGATACCGGGTAAACAAACGGAGCGCCGGCAGGGGACTTCCCAGATGGTCAAGCTGGATCATCCCCAGGGAGACCCTGGATATATTTGCCTGGGCGCTGGAGGGGAAAGCCTTGATCAACTGCCCATAGGCAACGGCGGCCTCACGCCATTTCCTGGCGGCCCTCAGTTCCCTCGCCTTTTTCATCAGGGTTCCGGCGGTAACCGCAGGAACCGCAGGAACCACCGGCACCAACGGGGTCGTGGGGAGGGCCTGCATTGATGCTTCTGGGGAGACAGGAGCAGGGTTCACAACTGTGTTCTTCGCGGGAAGCTTCCGGTTATTCAACCGTTTATTTGCCCGCGGGGGAATGGATATGCCCTCGGACGCGACGGGGGCAGGAGGGACTGAATCCTTGAGCGCCGCTGTAAAAGGTTTCAGGTGCACCGTAATATACTGCTTCGTCCCTGCAGCCAGTTGAATATACTGCTCGCTCTGCTGAAAACCGGATTTCTGGAGAGAGAGGTTCCTGTATCCGGGCAGCAGCTTGGTCACCAGCGGCGTCACACCAAAAAATCGCCCGTCCACAAAAACCTTGGATCCCTGTGGCTCAGAATGCGCAGCCAACTGAGCACTCTCAGCATTCCCCATCATCTGGAGAACACCCATACCATCCTCGGCCCAGCTTCTCTGCTTCGCAGTCATGGTATGAACGGGACCACGCCCCAAGATCAGACTCTCCGTCGAGGAGATATACACGGGGGGTTTTCCGGGTTGCTCTACGCGAACTCTCCCGTGGAGCACAGCCACCGTGACCTCACTGCCTTTAACCTCAACCGAAAAAAGAGTACCGGTCACCACCACCTTCCCTGCGGGGGTCAAGATGGAAAAAACGGGATCAGCGTTGGTCCGCATGACAGAGGCGAGTATACGCCCCTTCTCCAGACTGAACTCGACCGATGAACCGCTAATCCGGGCGACAGCACCCTGCGCCCCGGAGTCCATCAACATGAAAGTCCGGGCCGGCAGAAACAGCACACTCCGACCATTCCCCGTGATGAGGCTCTCTCCGGGGGAAAGCGATGCCCCCACTCCACGGGAGAGCGCGCCATCATTGCGCCCGGAACACATAACAACCCGAACTGATGCAAGAATTTTGGATGGGGTGCGATCATGTGATTTGGAACGATTGAGATAGGCGGCCACTCCGAACACCCCCCCTACAATGACGAGGACCAGGCCGGCTACAAGCGCAACCAGTGCCGATATTTTCCAGCGATGGTGAATCGGAGCGTTACTTAATGTAGATGGAACCTCAGCCTCCATTGTCGGGCTCTCGAGCGATTCGATGGCGGCATGGATCA
Organism: Myxococcota bacterium; assembly: GCA_018821745.1. Classification (GTDB taxonomy): domain Bacteria; phylum Myxococcota_A; class Polyangia; order HGW-17; family HGW-17; genus SZUA-580. The sequence goes on from JAHJLU010000109.1 coordinate 4,293, forward strand.
GGGAGCGTCGGGCAATATCGTCCAGTGGAGCCAGGGGAGAGGCCTCTCTCGAGAAAAGAGAGAGGAGGCGAGACTCAATACCACACTGCTCGCATTGTGCAGCGTGGGCTACCAGAAAGTCCCGTTCACCGGGGGAAAGCTGCTCTGGAGCCATGACACAAAGCGTCTCGAATCGGGTGCATGAATCACTGGGGTAACTGAGTCCGTTCATAATGACGACTCCTCAATCCAATCCCGCATCGCAGGATCGGTTCTCATTAATTTCATGAGTTTGGCTTTTCCAACCCGGAGCCTGTCCCGCACTGTATTGACAGGAGACTCTGTAAGCTCAGCTATCTCTTCGATGGAATGCCTGTAAACAAATCGGAGCACCAGAACCATTCGTCGCTCCGGTTTGAGCTGCCACATTAATCGGTTGATGACGCACTGCATCTGGCGGGCGTCGGTGAAGTTTTCCCCTGTCTCAAAGGAAGAACCCTCGCGCTCCAGGCCCAGTTGAACCACCGTCTCACGGCTTCTTCGCTGCCGCAGATATCGCAGGGAGGTGCGCACGGTGATACGCTCGGCCCAGGTCTCCAGAGTACTGCGCCCGCCGTAGGTGTGCAAAGACTTGAGGACCTCACACAAGGAGAGTTGAACCAGATCATCAAAATCCCTGTCCATCCCCGCCAGATACCAACAGCTTGTACGGATCTTCTCAAAGAGGCGCTCGGACAGCTGAATTCTTGCGCTCCGATCCCCGCCTGCAGCGCGCGCTGCAAGCTCAATATCGCTGTCGTAGTTCCGGGCTGTTTGTTCCATAAAACCTGCGCCTTCAGCAAAAAAGTCGATACTCACTCACCTGGTGGGGGTGAGGAGTGAAAACGGACGGCAATTTTTGCGGAAAGATTAGAAAAGTTTAATCTCGAGGCCAATCTGAAAACGGGGCTGCACCATCCAGGGATCGATAATCGTCTCTGATGCATATTCTCCCATGGTGTCATGGCCTTCGACGACGTAATACCGATTGTTAATGAAAAATTCAAGCCCCACTCCTGCGTAGACACTGACTCGGGAAGCCACGTGCCAGGAGAGGGTGGCCATGGGTAGTACCGAGAAGGTCTGGTGTGCTTTCGGCGGAATGGCGGAGATGAATATGGAGTTGATCCTGGTGCTTACCGAGACGAAATCCAGGACTGCCATGAATGCGAGGGAGAAGGAAAAAGAGCCCCAACGCTTGTTCCACGCGACTCCCAAATGCCCCGGATGCCTGGAGAGAGTAATATCCGCCCTATTCCCCTCGACCTCCACGGGCGACATCCACGAGTAACCTGCGAACATAGAGAGCGTATCGTATACAAGAAATGAGAGCTCCACCGTTGCCCCGGGGTTTGCAGGGGCTTTCCCGGAATAGGAGAAAAAAAGTCCACCGGTACGGAGGGTCATTCCCAGGATCGATTGGCGCGGTTTGGAGAATGTCAGTGGCGGTGGGTCACTCTCCCCGGAGGTTTTTTTCTGTGTATTCGTTTTCTTTAACGGAATTTGGAACATCAGCGCTTTGATGGAAAAGCGCAAGATAAGCGCCAATGCC
>JAHJLU010000110.1 GCA_018821745.1 Myxococcota bacterium
AGCATTATCTGCCCGCCTTCCAGGAGGGAATGGCACAGCAGAAGAAAGCGGTGGCCGCCATCGCAGCGAGCAAGGATGCTCCCACTTTCGCCAACACTATCGAGGCCCTGGAATATTCCGGGGACCTGCTTTTGCGTACGGGTCACGTCTTCTTCAACATCACGGGCGCTGACACGACTGATGCCCTGCAGGCGATTAAAAAGAAGGTCGCTCCGCTGTTATCCAAGCACAACGACAGCATCAACTTCAATAAGGCACTCTTTGCCAGGGTGAAGAAGCTCTACGATGCCATGGCGACCCTCAAGCTCACGAGAGAGCAGGAGATGGTCCTCACCCGGTACTACAAAGAGTTTGTTCGTGGAGGTGTCGAGCTCTCCACGGAGGACCAGAAAAAGCTGGGGGCGATCAACAAAGAGCTGGCCATGCTCCAACTCAAATACAACGAAAACCTCCTCAACGAGGTCAAGACCTTTGCCCTGGTGATCGAGAAAAAGGAAGACCTCACAGGGCTGCCCCAGTCCGTAATCGAGGCTGCCCAGGCTGCGGCCAGGGCCCGGAAAATGGATGGAAAGTGGGTCTTTACCCTGGATAAACCTAGCTGGATACCCTTTTTGACATATTCTCCCCGCCGAGATCTGCGTGAAAAACTCTACAAGGGATACATCAAAAAGGGTGACAACGGTGGTGCCTTTGACAACAACATACTCATGGCCAAAATTGCCTCACTTCGCGTGAAAAAAGCCAAAATCATGGGTTTCAAAACCTGGGCTGATTTCAAGCTTGATGAGAATATGGCCAAAACCCCCGCGCGGGTGATGGATCTGCTCAACAAGCTCTGGAAAGCCGCGCTGCCCAACGCTAAAAAAGAGTCCCGGGCGCTCAATGCAATGATTAAAAAAGATAAGAAACGGTTCAAGCTCCAGTCCTGGGACTGGTGGTATTACGCTGAGAAGCTTCGCAAAGCGCGGTATGCCATTGACGACGAGCAGCTTCGTCCCTACTTCAAGCTGGACAATGTGCGCGAAGGCGTGTTTTACGTGGCCAACAAACTCTTCGGGATCTCCTTTCGGGAGCGGACCGACCTCCCCAAGTACCACAAAGAGGTCAAGTCCTTTGAGGTTCTCGATGCTTCGGGCAAGGTCATCGGTATTTACCTTGCCGATTATTTCCCCCGCCCGGGAAAGCGCGGTGGAGCCTGGATGTCGGCCTACCGCAAGCAGAGCCGACGTGACGGAGCAAACATTCTCCCCATCATCGTCAATGTCTGTAATTTCTCCAGACCCATGGGGGACAAACCTGCGCTCCTGAGTTTTGATGAGGTAACCACCCTGTTCCACGAGTTTGGTCACGCTCTCCACGGGCTGCTTTCCGAGTGTACCTACCAGAAGGTCTCCGGGACCGACACCCCCATAGATTTTGTGGAGCTCCCCTCCCAGCTCATGGAGCATTGGGCGCTGGAACCCCAGGTCCTCGCTGTGTATGCCAAACATTATAAGTCGGGACAGGTTATCCCCGATGCGCTGGTGAAGAAAATCAAAAAATCCAAGAATTTCAATCAGGGATTCGAGACCACCGAGTATCTCGCCGCGGCTCTGCTGGATATGGCCTGGCACACACTCACAAATGAAAAAGAGGTGAACACTGTCCGCTTCGAGAAGGCCTACCTGAAGAAAATCGGCCTGATCCCCGAGATCATCTCACGGTACCGTTCCACCTACTTCGCCCACGTCGTTGGAGGGTACTCCGCGGGATACTATTCTTACATCTGGGCAGCTGTCCTCGACAACGACGCCTACGCCGCCTTCCAGGAAAAGAAGGACATTTTCCACAAGGAGACCGCCACAAAATACCTGAAGTTCATCCTCTCCAGAGGCGGAAGTGATGATGCCATGGTACTCTACAAAAAGTTCCGCGGTGCTGACCCCAAAATCGAACCCCTGCTGCGGCATCGCGGACTGAAAAAATAACAACCTGACTCTGAGGTACCCCATGAAAAATGTACTAGCCCTGCTTCTCATCAGTTTGCTGATGGTGGCGTGTGATGATGATTCCACCACCCTCTCCTGCGACACATTGGCCTGCGGCGATCACGGGACGTGCAACGAGGAGGGGGATGTGGTCTATTGTGCCTGTGATGCGGGCTACTACGGTGTTAACTGCGAGGCCTGTGCCCAGGGATATCAGGACCAGGACAACGACGGCAGCTGTCTGCCGTCCTGTGAGACCCTGGGATACACTTGCAGTGGTCTGGGAAGCTGCTCCGATACTTCTGGCACTGCCCTTTGTCTATGCGAAGAGGGGTACGAGGATAATGGCAGTGGAGAGTGTGTGCCTCCACCCACGGGGAAAACCTGTGGTGACCCGCTGCCCCTCGCACTCAACACGGAGTTTGTCGCCTCAACGGTGGGTGCCGGCAATGAGCTTGATGGCACCTGTGTTGAAGCCGGCACCGGGGCCGATATGATCTATACCTTCACGATCAACGGTCCCCGACGGATTGTGTTTGAGGCCAATGGCTTTGACACGGTCATCTACCTCAGGACCCAGTGCGCCGATTCACAGTCGGAGGTGGGCTGTGATGATGACTCAGGGCGGCGCAACTATGCGGCGCTCGATGTGGAGCTTGAGGACGGGACTTATTTCCTTGTGGTGGACGGCTTCAACGAGGACGGTGAGTTCACCTTCCGGTCCGAAGTTTTCTGTGGTGAGGGGCTGATCTACGATGCCGCCGCCGATGAGTGCTTTGAAGACCCCTGCGAGCCCAATCCATGCGATGAACCCCTGAAAACCCGGTGTGTGCCTTCCTATCCCGATATCACAACCTGCGCGTGTGATCCCGGCACCATCGAAGATCCCCAGAATCCCGGCACCTGTATCATCGATCCCGAGCCCAAGGGAGAGTCCTGTCTGGACGCCCTGCCCCTCACCGACGCCACGGGTGTGATCACCGGGACCACTGTCGGGAGCTTTGGCGAGTTGGAGGGGAGCTGCGGTGGCGCGGGAAATGACCACGTGTTCACCTTCACGATCACGGAGCTCTCCAAGGTGAAGGTGCTGTCAACGGGGTTCGACACCGTGCTGCATATTCGTACCGACTGTGGCGATCCTGGCACGGAGATCGTGTGCGACGATGACGGCGGTGGATGGCAGAGCAGCTACATCGAGATGGATATGGATCCGGGGACGTACTTTGTTATCCTGGACTCATTTGAAGATCCCGGGGATTATGAATTTTCATGGTCCATAACGCCTTTCCCCTGTGCCGGCGAAGAGACTATCTGTCCGGGGACCCCTGTGTGCACGCCCAGCGCTGACTGGAAAAATTATTCCTGCATGTGCCCCGAAGGTATGGTCCCCTTCGAGAATGATTGTGTCGACAACCCCTGTTCCCCCAATCCATGCACAGATCCCGGTCGCGGACGGTGTGTGGCGGAACTCCCGGGCGCCTACACATGCACGTGTGAGGTCGGATACGTGGAGAACCCCGGTATTCCAGGCACCTGTATGGACGATCCCACTGCCGCGGACTGGGGGATTATTGTCTTTCTCAACGCGGACAACAACCTGGAAGAGTGGGGGCTGGAAGATGTGGACGAGATGGCCCAGGTTGGCTCCTCCGGGCAGGTTGACATGGTCACTTTGATGGATCTCTATCAGACCGATGGCGGTGTGGCCCGGGTACTCTACATCAACCAGGGCAGTACCCAGGAGGTAGAGAATTACGGGGAAATAGACATGAGCGACTGGCAGGTTCTGAGGGATTTCGGGATCTATGCTGTCCAGAACTATCCCGCGCGTCACTATCTGTTTCTCATGTGGGATCACGGCAATGGCTGGTATAAGTCGACGGTGCCCCCGAGCCCACTGGTAAAAGGCTTCTCCAACGATGATCACGGCGCCGCAGGGGAGATCAGCATAGCCAACGGGGATTACGCCCGTGCCATGGAACCCATTGTGACCGAAATCGGCAGACCCATTGACATCATAGCCTTTGATGCCTGCCTCATGGGTATGTGGGAAATAGCCGAGGCCACAAAGCCTTTTGCAAACTATCTGCTGGCCTCGTCCGAAACCATCCCGGGTACGGGGTTTCCATACCAGACGGCCTTTGCTCCCCTGGCCTCCTCTCCGGAGACCCTCTCCGCCACCATGTTGGGGACAGCCATAGTGGACGCCTATTACAACGATATCACCGAGAATTCTACACTCTCACTCACGGATCTCGCCGCCCTTGACACACTCACTCCTGCGCTGTCGACGCTGGCTGACGCTCTCATGGCCAATCCTTCATTTTATACTCAACTTGAGGCGATCCGTCAGAGCACGTTGTGGTTCTCCTACCCGGAGCACATTGATCTCTATCACTTCGCCTCCCAGATAGTGGCCACAAGCAGCGCCCCTCTGGCGGTGGTGCAGGCTGCATCGGCCATTTTATCGGAGATTGACGCAGCGGTTCTTCATCATCGGGCCCAGTCCGACTATTCCCAATCCCACGGGCTGGCGATTTATCTGCCGGCCATGGGGAACGGGGTGGACGCTGTATATCAGAGCGGCAGCGGCGCCACGTGGGCGGGGAGATCCACCTGGGACGAGTTTGTGCTCTCCTTCGCCCAGTAGCTGTTCCTCATTAAGTTGGTTATCCCGGGGGAGTGAAAACGCCCATGGGAGCGGCGCAGGTTCATGTCCAGCGCTTCTGGTGAGGGGCGTTGATTCTGGCACCCTGTTGACCCGGGCGGCAAAAAGAGGGAACATGGGGAACCTGCCCTGGCCGCCAATGCGTTCCCGGGAGGGGTTTTATGAGTGGAGGACAGGACTTTCCATGGAAAAAAGTGAGCGTCTTATTGAGCGAGAAGGCTTGATTGGGGAGATTGTCGCCCGTTTTGTTCATCATCTGAAACGCGAAGGGAGTATTGAAGAGGCGACGGAGCGCTGTATCGAGGAGGCGGGAGATCTCATGGATGAACGTGCGGAGACCTTCCTTTTCTGGCTCGGGATCTGTGAAGCGCAGTGGCAATACGGTGAGAGCGAGGAGCGCTCCAGAGAAGCTCTCGGTCGGCTTGTAAGCCTGGGGCATGGTCTGGGGACCCGCCAAAATATCTCCCCCGATGAGGTGCTTGAAAACAGAGCGCTGCTGGAGAGCACGCTCTTACGACTCACCAGTCCGAATCCTGAGCCCAGACCATGGCCCCGCACAACAGTGAGACCGCCGGTCTACAGAGCGGGCCAGTGTCTCTCCATTGCTCTGCCACAGGGGCGCTACGGGGCGGCCATAGTGCTCTCGGAGGATAACAGTGATCCCGAGCAGGGGCTCAACCTCATCGGAGTCCTCAATTATCTGGAGGAGTCGCCCCCTGACGCCTGCGTTTTCGAGGCGCGCGAGTGGCTCTGGCTCACTCACCGCAACTGGAACAATGAACAGGATGTGGCCTGGTATGGCCCCTTGGGACATGAGGAGAAGAAGGAGCGATTTGTGGCGGTGGGGGAGACGGCTGTCAGGGAAGATGATCCGGAGACCTCCCGCATTATCGTCGGCTGGAGCCATCTTGGTCAGCAGGTATTGTTCGAACGGGAATGGCGTGAGCACGGGGGCCAGTTGCCCAAGAAAGAGCTACCCCCACTTGACTTTCTATAGCGCCTCAAGGATTCGGAGGGACGCAGATACCTTCTTCACAGAAGGGCATGTCCGGGTCCGGGCAGTCAAAGGTGTGCTCACAGGGCTCTCGAAGGACACAGTGTCCTGGCGTGCAGCCCGCATGATCGCAAAGGACGCCCGGAGTCTCTGCTGGTGAGCAGTGATAGCCGATGGCACAGGTAAAAAACTCTTCCTTCTGATGGGCTGAGTAGTGGCAGGTGGAGGGTACGCAATAACCTGTGTAGAGGTTGCACTGCTCCCAGTTGGGGTCACACTCGGCATCGGTCCCGCAGGTGACGGGCTCCGCGTTCTGATAACATTTGGTGGGTTTGCAGTAGCGTGTGGAGGGGATGCATGTCCCCTGGGGGGAGCACTGGAAATACTGGTATTCCATGTGGGAGGGGATGGGAACCGTTCGGCTGACCTCCATAAACCCGCAGTCCGCGTCGGTAGTGCAGGCGGGGGAGAGCGGAATCATTCGGCAGATACCGTCGGTCATGTCACAGGCAGAGCTGGGGATGTCGACGCAGTAGTCAGTTTCACGACAGTCGGGCTGGGTACACACGGTCTGGACGCAGGGGCCGTCCACCGCGGTGCAGATGATGCACAGGCGACAGCCAAGGGAGAGGGAACAGTGGTGGAAGACACTGCCGCAGGTATACGATGCGGGCTCGGGTTGTTTTTCCTCGCAGGATGTCGTTGTCAGAAAGATGAGCAAAAAAAGGGCTGGGCGCACGGAACACCTCGTTGGTGGATTGTAGCAGGGATGGGGGATGGAGACAAATCCTCAAATGGGAAATTCGGCTGGTGCGGTTGAGAGCGGCGGGTCAGGGCTGGCCCTCACTCGTTGGGCATTTCGATCTCACCAAGGAGAGCCCGATGGAGAATGTGGAAGGGGTTCATTATGTCTGTCTCGACGTATTCCGCATCGGAGTCAGTGAGGGCCATGGAGAAGAGGGAGCGGAAATGCCAGGTGGGAGAGGTGAACGCGCTGAAATCCTCCCGGGCAGCCTCCGGGTGAGTGGTGGCGAGTGCGTCCATGGTCTCTTTGGTTACTTTGTAGACTGGCTTCCACAGATCACACTCCTTGATTTCATAGACTGCCTTGAGTTGGGAGACCATCTCCGCCAATACTGACTGGTAGAATGTATAAAACAGTTTCGTATGGCATGGTTCAATATCTTGGCGGAGGATGAGAGAGCCCGGAAAGAAGTCTGCGCTCACGCCCGCTGCCTTGAGGCGGGGGAGGTGGATACGGATGCCGCCAAAATCACGGAGGATAAGATAGAGGGGCTCTCCCGTGCGCTCCGAAATTACGGTGATCGTGTTCTGGAGGTGGGCCTCAAATGCTATGCCATAGCGTATCAGGTAGGTTATGAGTGGCACAATGGAGATCCCGATGAATTGTTTGAACCAGGCAAGGGCGGCCTCTTTTCCGCGGTCTATTCCCTTGGAATCGGCATATCGCTCCAGGAGTGTATGGAGAAATGGCTCCGGGGTGATTCTGTTATTGTCGAGCAGCGCGATGGTGACGATGGCGAGTTCTCCCTCGGCCGTGACGCTGTCGGGGCTGTCGCGTTTGATGTAAGCGAGATGATTTGCCGCCCGGATCATTTCGGGAGTCATCTCTTGCGGGGGAACAGGAGAGAAGAAGGCACCCTCATTTTCATAGAGAAAACGGAGAGAAACTGAGGATGGCTCCATGCACAATTCTATCTGGCTGATAATATGGGAGACGAGGGGGCCGTTGGTCGCAGCATGGGGAGATACAGTCCTGACATGTGAGGCGTTCTGGATGTTAATCGGGAGTTTCAGGTAAAAGGGTGCATGTTTTCCGTGAAAATGGACCGTTCGCAACGAGAGTGAGGGCTGACCCTCCATGAAATCATTGCCCAGGGGGATCACGGTCCCTTCTTGTATCTCCCTGGCGAAAAGTGTGGGGAGAGTGTTGGTGTATTGCCAGGGGTGGACAGGAAAAAACCGATAGTCGGAGAATGAAAGATTGGCGGGAAGCGCTTGTCTGAGGCGGATTTCAATCTCCTCCGGGAGCCACTCCGCAGGTCGATATGTGGCTCGCAGTTGTGTCTGGACATGATCCTTCTTGACTGCTACAAAACCCACGCGGATAGAGGTCTGGAGCTCGGGAAGGTAGGGGAGGAGATTTTCATCACCCTTTGCCCGACGGTACTTGGTGAGTGGATTGATGGTGTGCCCGCAGGTGACGAGCTGTTCATAGAAAATGGATCCCGTGGGACCTTTGTGGGATGGGAATTCCCTGCGCATAATACGGTAGCATATTGCCACGGTGAGATTCTCCAGAGAGTTCTCCAGAGCGGCCCCTATAAAATTTATCCGCTCATCCGGGAGCGCGAATCGGCTCACGGCCGGTGCAACCAGATGAAACAGCACCAGGGGATCATTGATTTCACGAACCAAGCCGTTATTTCTTTTGTGCAAAACATAGGGGAAGGGAGTTACCCGTGCGAACATGCTGAACCGGGACAGGGGAACACAGAGCTCTTCCTTGGGGCCGAGTGTAAACCTGAAGAGACGGATAGGCATAGAATGCAGCTTTGATGCCATCTTGCGGGTGAGGCCCCAAACATTGACCTCCTCGGTGGGCAACAGGCGCTCATGGATCAGGGAGGTTATTATCCGGCTGAAGAGTTCGAGCCGCGCTTCCTGTGTTGCTTCAGTCCACAGTTCTTCAAAACGATCTTCGATCAGACCCGTGGTTTGGTGGTGAAAGAATTGGAAAGTCATCCTTGAGATCTGTGTATTCATGGCTCACCGAATTGATTAGTAGTTTCGAAACTTACGAACATTATGGCAGCAATTTTACCAATTTCAAGCTGATTTACTCCCCTCCACTAACTTTCCGCCTCAATCTTTCCGGGGGAACGAAAACGAGGTTAATATAGGCGGAGATGAGATAATTTTGTGATTGCAAGGAAGCCATTGAAGGTTGTGGTAATGGGAAAAAAGGGTCACCGCACCGGGAACTTGGGAGTGGGGCCTGCGAAGGGCCTGCATCCCAAATAAGCAGCGGGGAATTTGTGAGTGCTTGAAGATCAGGCGTACTTCTGGGGAAAAGTTGGAAAAACCATTTGCCCCATGGTGTGGAGTAAACGTTTCGAGTATGGTCTCAATCAGGTGAGAGTTTATCCATGCTTGTAATTTCGTCTGATATTGTTCTGCCCGATAACGAATGGGAATTGACTGCCGTATGCTCACAGGGCAAAGGTGGGCAAAATGTCAATAAAGTCTCTACCGCTATCCATTTGCGGTTTGATATCAATGCTTCCTCACTCCCCGACTGGGTAAAAGCGCGATTGCTCCAGAGCGGTGACAGTAGAATAACCAAGGAAGGGGTGGTCGTGATTAAGGCCCAGTCCGAGAGGAGTCAGGAAAGAAATCGGGATGAGGCACTTTCTCGCCTTGCGGAACTTATCCGGAAGGCAATGATAACCCAAAAACCGAGGAGGCCCACTCGACCCACTCGCGGATCTCTTGAAAGACGCTTGGAGACGAAGGCGAAGCGAAGTACCATAAAAAAGAATCGACAGAAAATTGATGTTTGAAACACCAGTTCCTGGAATTGCAAGGTCCCGTCATCTGGTCTGCTCACTAAAGTATTGGTAGCAAGCATATGATAAATTACTTCGGATGCCGTAGAAATGGGCGAGTATCAAGCTGGAATTTGTTCTCCGGGAAAGAACTGAGGGGATAAAATTGTAGTAGTGCAAAAAATGGCGGGTTCTGGTTTTTGTTGATTGTTGGTGGTAAAAGCCTAAAATAGTCCCATGAAGAGATTTGGAAGCATGCTCCTGTTACTCTTTTTCTTTGGTATGGCAGGATGTGAACAAAACAATGAAAGAGGGAAGGTTCTCCCGGTGGTGTTCCCGAGCACAGTGTCGTTGACATCCACTGGAAGGATTTTTCATGAAATCACAGGACCTGACTGGGAGACTCCAAACATTCCTGTAGGTGATGTGGTGTTTGTTGGTGACAATGGCGAACTCGACTCTTTTAATCGATTTTTCACTGAGGGCCTCGATGAACCTGCGGCTTTTGTAAGTGGAACTACAGTCAATATTGCTGTTCACCTGAAGGCACTTTCAGGGACCTGGTTTGCCGGGAGGATTTCATTGAGTGCGACATGGCAGCCTCTGATCATTTCAGATGGCTCAGCTGCTGTTGTTGCCTCTCGTATGATCGATGTGTCTCGACTTACAGACGATGGAACTGATGTAATCATGTCAACGGTGTCTTTGCCTTCAACAGTGGATATCATGGAACTGGAGATTCGTTACTCGCTTGATGGCACGGCGTTTAAAGAAAGTGAAGGCAGCAACCATCTGGTGAATCAGGTTTTTACAACTAATCACCTTCTCCCTTTATCCCTCAGGCAGCCGATCAGTGGGACTCCCGTGTACGGGCAGTCCATGCTGTGGGCCTCTGAATGGGCGGCAGGCCTGAGGGATATTGCCGCAGCAGAAGAAGATGAGGAACCAAATCGTTCCCAAAGCACAGAAGAAGAAGAAGATACGTTTGGCGACGAAGGATTGGAACTGGAGCATCAGGTCGCGTTGCGCATGATGCATGGTGTTTACGGACTCTCCTCTGAGGGAAAAAGCTATGGCCCTTTTCCCCGGCCCCTCGAGAAAGATAATCGCGCACATGTGTACATTGATTTTCCCCGTTCTGCCTGTAGCGAGTATCGAGGAATTTTAATGTCGCTTATTGAATACCATGGTGTCGATGCTCAATGGAAGTCCATCGCCTTTTTGAACCCATCGAGTACCTGGTACTCAATGTATGAAACAATTCCTATCGCTGCCTCGGGCCGCGAAGTTCAGGTGTGGCGCCATATTAATCATGTATTTGTTCAAGTGAATGGCCAGATATACGACGCTGTCTATGATCTGCACTCCCCGAATTTTAGCACCTATGAAGATACTCTTTTTGCCAGCTACTGCTTTGGGGAGGATGAGGCGTGCGACACCCCTGATGGTTGGTGTAACAATCCCCGGCCTGCAGATAGACCCTGTGTGGAGAATCCACCCGGGCTTGACCCCTCTCTGGGGATGACTATCGGTGAAGGAGAGATTTACTAAAATCCGCTGAGAATGGAACGGTTGTAGAAACAACCAACTATCGGCGGCGGGGTGAGGGCTTTACGTCATCCAGAACAGGGAGAACCACTGAAATTTTATGATCATGGTGAATTTTCTTGCTTTGGGGAGATCTTTGTGACAACGAGGGAGCGCACGGCGTGGCCCCCATCTGGGAGCAGCAGTCGTCGGGCTGGAAATCAGTGTGTGAAGATGAAAGTAAATGAAAAAATACGCAATATCGCCATTATCGCCCATGTCGATCATGGCAAGACGACCCTTGTGGATAATATGTTCAGGCAGGCAGGAGTATTTCGGGCCGAGGAAGAAAGCGTTGATCGCGTTATGGATTCCGGGGATCTGGAGCGGGAACGAGGTATTACCATCTCTGCGAAGAACTGTTCTGTCACGTGGCACGATGTAAAAATTAACATCATAGACACGCCGGGCCATGCCGATTTCGGTGGTGAAGTGGAGCGTGGTCTTTCTATGGCCGATGGTGCTGTGGTTCTGGTTGACGCTTCTGAGGGGCCTCTGCCGCAGACGCGTTTTGTGTTGGAAAAAGCATTGGCGAGAAATCTGGCCATTATTGTTGTGATCAATAAAGTGGATCGTAAAGACGCCAGAATTGGACAGGTCCTCGACGAAGTATATGATCTGTTGATAGATCTCGATGCAACTGAGGTGCAGTTGGAATTCGAGCCGCTGTTTGCCATCGGTCGAGACGGCGTGGCGTCCAAAGACCCTGAAAATATGGGGCCTGATCTTTCTGTACTGTTTGAGAAAATTCTCTCCGAGGTGCCAGCACCGAGCTACGATGAAAAGGCCCCCTTTCAGATGTTGGTTTCAGACCTTGGATACTCGGACTATCTTGGACGACTGGCCATTGGTAAAATTGCAAACGGTGAAGCCAAAGCGAATGACAGCCTCATCCGAATCGGAGCCACCGAAACAAAACCGCTTCGGGTGACTCGTCTCCAGGCCTACTCAGGGCTCTCGATTGTCTCGGTGGATCAGGCTGAAGCTGGTGATATCATAGTGCTCTCCGGAATTGAAGAGGTGAAGATTGGGGACACTGTCTGTCATGCAGATTTCCCCAGCGCCCTGCCGAGAATTACCGTTGACGAGCCCACTGTTTACATGCGGTTTACCATTAATCGAGGCCCCTATAACGGGCAGGAAGGGAAACACGTTCAGTCAAGCAGACTCAGGGAAAGACTTCTCAAGGAAACGCTTGTGAATGTGGCCATCGCCGTGGAGGAGAGTGAGGATAAAGACAGCTTTATCGTAAAGGGTCGTGGAGAATTCCAGATGGCGATTCTCATTGAATCCATGAGGCGGGAAGGATTTGAACTCTGTGTGGGGCGTCCCCAGGTGGCCATGAAAACAGTGGGGGGAAAAGTCATGGAACCGATTGAAATTCTGCAGGTTGACTGTGAAGAACAGTATATGGGAGTTGTTACTGAGAAGCTCTCATATCGAAAAGGTGTTCTCACATCGGTGCGCAACGTGACCGGACGAGTTAAGCTGGAGTTTTCGATCCCTGCCAGGTCTTTGATTGGGTACCGGGATATATTTCTTACGGATACTAAAGGAACCGGGATAATGAACTCATACTTTAAGGGGTATGAGGAATACCGCGGTGAGTTCCCCTCTCGTTTTACGGGTTCCATTGTTGCGGATCGACTTGGTCGTGCAATCCCATATGCAATGTTCCACCTTGAACCTCGGGGAAAACTCTTTGTCCAACCCGGAGACCTGGTCTATGAGGGCATGATTGTGGGTGAGCATAATCGGGAGAACGATATCAATGTGAATGTGTGTAAGGAGAAAAAGCTTTCCAATATGCGTGCCTCGGGGAAAGATGAAAACATTACATGCACAAAGGTTAAACCCATGAGCCTCGAGGAGGCCATTACCTTTATCCGGGATGATGAGATGGTTGAAGTAACACCAAAATCCATTAGGCTTCGAAAAACGGAGCTCTCCGCGCAGGTGCGGCACACTTCGACCGGTATGAAAAAGAAGACCGCTTGATACAGCTCTGTTGTCGGTGGTATTTTATGTGATTTACAGAATGATCAATCAGGGAGGAAATGCAGGGATTCCACGTCACGATGAGGCAGGGCGTCCAGGTGGGTTCGCAAATCGGGGGGCAGGGCAAAGTGTAGTTTCACATTCCGATCGGTAGGCTCTCCCCGCAACGCGCTGGCTCCTCGTCCCTCTTGGACATCCAGGAGCGCATAAAATCGCCCACCTTCTGCAACATGCCCCGGTGCAATGGAATAATCCACAAGCGTGGCGTAAATTACACCTGTACCGTCGCCGTTGTTGGCGATCTCATAAAACCGAATTTGCTGGGGCCAATCGATATTTGAAGGGACCTGAACTTCCCAGTATCCGCGCCATGGTTCTGACGGTGTTGGAGAGGGGTGTGGGTAGACCCGGTTCAGGTGACCATGCCCTACAACATGCAGGACCACATTTGGATACTCATGGAAAAGTGCTATCAGTTGAGCACCCATATTCTCCACTTCGTTGGCAGGGTGATGGCTGATGATAATAACCAGTTTGTTCTGGGATTCCAGAAGCACAAGCTGCTCCTCCAACCACGCCATTTGGGCCGCATCCAATGCACCGAGGGACCTGTCTGTAGAGGTGCAAGCGGAAGTGGTATCAAGGGAAATTAGTGCGACAGGGATTCCGGGGATGGGTGATTCTGCCATCCAGTAAGAAAACTCGTTATCAATGTTGTCAGCAGTGAACCCATGTCCGGGAGGACCGTGGGTCGTGCTTGCTGCTATTGTTTGCATGAAGGACTGCATGTCATGGTAAAAGCGATTGGAGTCAGCAACTACGGAAGCATTTGAGAAATAATCATCACTCGTGGGGACGTGACAGCGGTCGGGCACATCGGAGTAGCAGTAACCTCCCACACACTGGGGAACGTTGAAGCAGGTCGGAGTAACACTGTCGGAGAGCCACAGGGTTGCGGAGTCACCGGTTGGGGCGGCCAGAATGGGAGTATTTACCGACCCGATGTACCAGACATCGTGATTTCCCATGCAAATGTACCACGGCACCGAAGGGGAAAGTCCACTGGCCTGGAAGGGGTCGTGGGGGTCGGGCAGTGTTCCCGGTCTAGGATCATCATCAACTCCTGTGTCAGGGTTGGCGATGCCTCCTTCCAATACTTTCAGGAAAAGCGCCAGCTCAGTGCCAAGGTGATTGTCAGTGACATCTCCGGAAAAAACCATGAAGTCCTGAGGACGGATTTCTGCAAATGCGTTGATTGTCCGCATGGCCGAATCCAGAAGTTGACTGGTGAATACTTCCTGGGGGCGCCAGGCAGAGTTTGAGGCGATGGGAGAGTGAATTACTCTTGCAGGGCTTTCCTCATCTATAATATGCACATCTGACATGTGGGAGAAGTACGAAAGGGAACATTGGGCGGCCACACTGCCATCGGAGAAGGAAAGCGCATTGAGATCATCTCTGTCGAGCCATGGTTCACCGGGGCCGTCCTCTGTCAGGCCAAAATAAGGACGGAGATCTTCGAAAAGAGGTGCCTCTTCCAGTACTCCAATAATTGTTTTAGTAATTGTTGTTGTTGGTCTTGGTATAGGGTTTCCGCCATCAACGTCCTGACCACCGTCGGCATCAACTCCACCATCTGTATTGGTGTTATTTGAATTATTGATATTGTTAGTATTATTAGTGTTGTTGGCATTATTAGTGTTATTGGAATTACTCGTACTGTGTTTGTCATCAGCACACGATACAAGACCGGCAAGACCCGTTGTTATTAGAAATGTTCTTCGGGAGGAAGAATAATTCGGGGCATTTGGGGTTTCAGAGTCGTTCATTTTAGGCTCCTTTTCATTATCCTCTCTAGAGTATGACCTCTGCATGATCAGTTGGCAAGTCTCAAATGTGAAGGAAAACCCTATAGGTTAACAGGTTGGAGCCGCCAACACTTTTTTAATTCTCCAAAATATTGGAGGCAGAGAATAGCAGGGATACTCCCCCAAAACTTTCCCGGGGAACGCAATTCACCTTGATATAGCTTCCTTTGAGGGTTTTTCTCCCGCTGTCACCGCCTTCATAAGCCCCTCGCTGCTTTTCTCCTGTAATCTCTATTGATTATCGATTAATTTCGACAATTTCACTTCCTCCTTGCAACACTCCCCCTCCACCGAACGATAACAGATGCATGTTACCAAACCCTGTTATCCCAAATTCTGTCCACTTCCTCACCAGAAGAACCATTAATGGCCATTTCTTCCTCAAACCAGACAGCGAAACCTGCCATATTTTCCGTTTCCTCCTCGCTGCCCTCGCTGAACGCTATTCTATCCTGGTCCATCACTTCGTTATCATGGCAAATCACTACCACCTCATCGTGACAGACCAGGGCATCAATATCAATAG
>JAHJLU010000111.1 GCA_018821745.1 Myxococcota bacterium
AAAATTATTGAAAATGGAGAATCCCTCGAGAATAAAGGTAAATTATTCTCCCTCCTGTATAAAGCCTTCGACGAAATCTACTACTTCCTGCTCTTCTCTTCCGGGGTCTCCATAGAACCCAAAATTGAGATAGAACTCAACAATATCATCGAAAAAATCAGTAAAAATCTATAATTCCATGAAATTCATAAAATCTCCTTTAGAATGTATAGGGAACACTCCCCTGATCAAACTGGAACACATGTGCGATCACGGCTCCATCTTCGGCAAAGCCGAGTTTCTGAATCCCGGTGGGTCCATTAAAGACAGGGTCGCAAAACATATCCTCACCACAGCCTTGAAAAACGGACAGATCATCCCGGGGAAGACCACGGTTATCGAAGCCACATCGGGAAATACTGGCATTGGAATGGCTCTGGTAGGTGGATGTCTGGGCTTTGACGTGATTATTGTCATGCCGGAGAACATGTCCGAGGAGCGCAAAAAGATCATCACCGCCCTGGGGGCGAGGCTGGTCCTCACCCCCGCCGAGGAGAGCCTTGATGGCTGTATCGCCATGGTCCAAAAGCTCAAGCAGGAGTGTGAACATGCCTATATCCCCAACCAGTTCACCAACCTCCTGAACCCGGAGATCCATTTCACCACTACAGCGCAGGAGATTTGGGACGCCCTCGAAGGTCAGATAGATGTTTTCGTCGCCGGTGTCGGGAGCGGCGGGACACTCCAGGGAGTGGGGAGCTTTCTGAAGAGCAAAAACCCCGATGTGCGGATTGTGGCGGTTGAACCCCGCAACAACTCGGCTTTTCTCCAGAGAGAGCCGGGACTCCACCAGATCCAGGGAATCGGCGACGGCTTCATCCCCGATGTGCTCGACCCCAACATTATCGACATGGTCATCACCGTCACCGACGATGACGCCATTTCAGTGACCCGACAACTGGCAAAAACTGAAGGTCTGCTGGTTGGAACCTCCTCGGGAGCCAACATTTGGGCGGCCCTCGAGCTCGCCACCCCGAAACGGAACGTCGTCACCGTCCTGCCGGACCGTGCGGAGCGGTATTTTTCCACTGCCCTCATCTGAAAGGGGGAGAAGATGACCCCATACGAATTTTATGCCCAGCGCCACAGGCTGCTGATCAACGCCGAGAAGAACCTCAATCTGGACTCAACGGTCCGCGAACTACATAATTTTTCCAAGGAATTCAAAAGCCTGGCCCCTTCACTTGACCAAGCCTATCAATCCATGGATGTCTGTGTTAAGACAGGAGAACCCCAATCCGGTAATTCCCAGTAACTGCAGGTATCCTGCGGGGTAATGCCATGACCAGCACAAAACTCAGGCGCGATCAGTTCCCTCACCGCGCCAGAGCCATATTTTACTCGCGGCTGGCCCTCGACTCCTTTGGTATTCTTTTCCTGCTCGTCCCCACCTGGACCAGCACCATTGTCCCCTTCCTCTCCAAGGGACTTGTCATCTACCTGTTCATGCTGGCGGGGCATCTCTTTTCCTACATCTGGATCGGTCGGCGCTGGGACCGGGTCATTTATTTCCTCTCCCTGTGCATCGACATCCTCGCCCTGGGTACGCTGATTGTTCTCACCGGCGGCCTCGCAAGCCCGCTCATGTCAGGGCTGATCCTTTACACTGTCGTTTTTGCCATACTCTATCCACATCCGCTTGCCATTCTTCCTCCCCTGCTCCTGCTCCCGGTCATGGCAAAAATCAGCCAGCTCATGGGCACGGAGATGCCCGGCAGAGATCTGCTTTTGCTCCTGTGGTATTCCGGCCTCAGCCTCATTACCGTCTACGTGGTGGTTTATTTCGATTTCAAGGAGAATATCCGTTACTGGAAAGAGAAGAAGCTCCAGGACGAGAAAAACATTCTTCTGGTCGTCAATGAACGCCAGCGCATGGCCCGTGAGATGCACGACGGCCTGGGCGCCCTCCTCTCCGCCATTAAAATTCAGGCTGAATTTCTCACGGAGATTTCCCGTGACGAGGGGCAGGAGATCGCCGAGGAGGCGTCAGCTCTCCACGAACGCACTGCCATGGCGCTGGTGGAGCTCAGGAGGACCGTGCGGATCCTCCGTGAGGATTTTGAACTGGAGAACGCTCTGGACGAGCTCATCCAGAACATGGAGGCCATGTGGAAATACAAGGTCGAGTTCCAGAGCAGCCTCGGGAAAATGATCCTGGACAAGACCCAGCAGCTCAATCTTTATCGAATCATCCAGGAATCCTTGACCAACACGGGAAAACATGGGAAAGCCTGTAATGTGACCATTGCACTCACGGAAGCAAAACGACCCAAGTGGCTCACGGACACCATCAACTCGCTGAAGGGAGTCCGGATGACCATCGTGGACGACGGGTGCGGATTCTCCCCGGACGAGAAAAAAGAAGGCCACTATGGCCTTGTCCACCTCATGGAACGAAGCCGTGAGCTTGGCGGCGATGCCCGGGTCGAAAGCACCCCCGGAACCGGCACCCACATAGAGTTGTGGTTCCCCCTCGAGGGAAAATCCCCCGAAGAGGTACGATCATAAAGGATTATTCATGAAATCGTGGTTAATCACCCTGGTGTTACTGCTCTCCCCCCTGGGGGCCAAAGGCTGGGCCAACTCCTTCCTGCCTCGCTTTATCGGCGGGGTGGATCCGGGCGTTCCTACCCATGTGACACCCACGGGGATTGTAACGAACCCAGCGGTGCTTGGGTATCTCAAGGGCACCAACATCGCCATTTACTACTCTCCCGTGTACCAGTCCCTGGAAGCTGACCGCGCCTCAATCCTCTCCTCAACCGGTAATCCGGGCCCCGGGGCCGACATTTCCTACCCCGGTGTCTCCTACTCCAATAACGTCACAGATTATTTCTTCGGGGCCTCCACCGACTTCGGACAGGATCGGGTCACCCTCGGCGTCGCCATCTTTTCTCCCTTTCGCCAGGATTTTTCCAATCCCTCGGCCCCCCTCCGCTATCACCTCATTGATCGCTCCATTATAAACCTGTTCGTCACCTCGGTGCTCGCCCTCAAGGTTCACCGGAAGTTCCATATTGGTTTCGGCCTCTCCTATGTCTACACCAAAATCAATATGGAGATGGTACGGGACCGCTACCTTCGGGGGGATGTCCCCGATGGATCCGCCGATTCTTTCGAGCAGGGTGGAAAAGTCGATGAGAAGATAGCCATTAATACAGAGGACAACAACCTGGGGTTCCAGTTCGGATTCTACTATATGATGAAAAAGTGGCTCTTCCTGGGAGGATCCTATCGTTCTAAGATCCGCTCCCTGGACTCCGGCTACGTTCGCACCAAGGGTACCGGCAGCATCACCCGCTGGTCCGACGCCCAGGGCGGATACGTGACCCTTCTGGGCAAGGCGACCCTGCGCACTACCTTCCCTGAAAGCGCCAACATCGGTATCAAGATGCGGTTCTCCAGGAACTGGTGGGGCGACCTCTCCCTCACCTGGGATCGGTGGAGTGATCACCAGAAACTCCAGGTGCTCCTCTCGGGAAACGACTTCGCCAACTCGAGCCTCACAAACTGGGACCTGAGCATCAACTCCTATCGCGGCTTTCAGGATGTGTTCGCGCCCCAACTGAGCTTTTTCTTCAATCAGAAGACGGGGTTCAGTTTTATTACGTCACTGCGGTACTCGCCCCCCGCCACACCCCAGCGCTGGGTTAACCCCGCTGCAGTGGACAATCACGCCATTGACTTTATGCTCTCCACATCATTCAAGCTCTTTAATTTCATGACAATTCGGGTCGCCTATACCCTGGAATACATGCTCCCTGTTACCGTCAAGGATTCGGGCTTCGATCCCGGCCTGGCACGCACCTGCCTGGACAATCACATCGACGTCGCCTGGTGTGACGAGTGTCTCCAGACCATGAACAATGGGCAAGCCCTCCCCTCGGCGGCGGGCACCTACCGGAAGTTGACCCACCAGATCGGAGTGGGGCTCCACGTAAAATTCTAGCGTCATCTCCCCTGTGCAGTGTATTGATCAGGTAAATTGAAGGGGGACCGGCTGGCCCTAGTATTCACAAACGCAATAATCGCCGTAGAGGTCATCCAGCGCGCAATAGCCAGATACAAAACCGTCCAACTGGCAGTCGTAGTTACAATCAAGCACATCCCAGTCGCAGTCATTGAGACAGCTTTCCCCGAGATCATAGTCGTTGAGGCAAGTGGGCAGATCTTCAAATATGCATTCACATTCCTCGGCTACGCAGGAGCCAAGAGCAAAGAGACCAAGTAATGAGACAGCGAGAAGTAATTTTTTCATGATGAATCCTTTCCTTTTCTTTCGTCGGTAATAACCAAATACAGTCTAGGCCAGATCTCTCACCCCGTCAAGCCATGTGACTCCAAAGAGTGTAAAACAGGGCCCCTAGAGGTTGGGGAATTTCTCGAAAAACCGCGGCAGTAGCGACCTGCGCTCCGGATTGAGATAGTCGAAATTTTCGCCGCGATCGATCACTTCCCAGAAATCTTTGGACTCAACCGACATGAGCTCTTTTTTAATGGAGAGGATACGATCCCTGGGCTCGTGCTTCATATCTTCGTAAATGAGATGGGCCTTCTCCTCGTCGCCCAGCAACAGGAAATAGGTGGCCATTTTTATCTGGGCCTTCCTGACTCCCCGCAGAGAGTTCTCCTGCTGCTCGCCTTCAGCTTCCTTGTCAACCTCGAGCAGGACCCCCAGGAGGTCGGACCCAACGGGGGCTCCGGCGCTGAAGGCCAGCTCACACAGCGAGGTGAGATCATAGGCCACGGTCTCGGTGATGAAGGATATCTTCATGGAGAAGGCGAGCTGCCCGTAGTACTTGAAATATCCTGCAATCTCGAGGACCTGATCGTCCATTCCCGCCCGCAGGACAGCCTCGGCGAGGAGCCGGTACTGGTGCAGAATGTTATAGGCGGTGCGCACATCCCTGGCGTTGAGGGTAGCGCGCATGAAGGTGTTGAAAAACTTGATGACGAGCTTGAGGACCTCAATATCCTGGTGAACAATGGCCTCTTCCCCGAGGTAGCGCGTGTCAATGGCGATAATATAGTCGATATCTCTCATTTTATTGAGCGATTCGTTATAGAGCATCTGGTATTGCCGCAGGACCTTGTATTCGAGCCAAGTTCGCTTCTTGGAGATATCCTGGAGCACCTCGGTGTGCATGGAGATGAAGTCGGGGTTGGTCTTGACCTTGTGCGAGACCCTGAAGAAGCCCTCGGGGATCTGTTTTTTGACCGCAAGGTATTCCCGGATAAGGTCCAGCAGAGAGTCCACTGCACCCGTGGCGAGCCCCTTGTCCTTTTGTTCCACGGCGTTCATGGAGATATCGGCTAGTTGCTCCACGGAGAGGATGGTGTTGCTCTGCACCGCGGGGACCTGGGAAGAATCCTTGATGTGGGAGAACTTGTCCACGGCCTGATTTTTGATCCCCTTGACGATATTGGAGGGGTCAAGAAATTCGAACACGTAGAGGAAATAGGGGGCGATCATGAGAATGGAGATGGTGAGCATGAGGACCGTGGTTATGGCCCCCAGGACGGGTATAAAATTACCTGTGATAAGCCCGCCGCGGATCACAAAATTTACCCACAGACAGAAAATGGCGCTCACAACGAAGAAGGCCAGGATGATCAGGTTGGTGCGATCCTTGAAAAACATCTCCGTGATGCGCGGAGTATAGCGGGTCGCTGCCAACTGAACGATAATGGAGGCCACGGTGATGACGATCCCGAGGATAGCCGCGATCACCTCGCCCATACCACCGAGCACCTGCCGGGAGTCTTCCACGCTCAGACGGTAGAAGAGCTTGACCACCCCCACATCCCCCGATTTGGCCCCTATCCAGTAGAAGTCCACGAGATAAATGATGATAAACAGCACCATCGGCACAATCGCCAGCGCGCCTATGGTTTTCATCCAGGTGGAAAATTGACTCTTTCCTGTCATATATGCTCCAAAATCCCGCTGACTATATCACCTTATTGGTGTCTTTTCTAGCTGAACCCCTTGCCATTTCCATCACAATCATCTATATGCTTTTTCTGATAAAACCAAATACTCCGGCCCATTTGCAGCCGATGCACGGTCGTGCAGGTTCAAGCAGGGGCCCGTCAGGTGTACCATGCCATCCATTAAAGAACAAATCGAAGAGATCGTGCGCGATGTCAGCGGCCATGAGGACCCACTGGAGGAAGAGTGGGATCTGGTGGGAAAACGTATCATCAAGTCGGTCATGCTCCTTGAGATTATTGCCACCATTGAAGAAGATTTCGACGTCGATGTTACCGCCCAGGATGTCTACGAGGGGCATTTTGTGTCCCTTAAATCGATGAAAAAATTCATTAAATCAAAAAAGCAGTCCTAGCCTCTCCCTGCACACTGTCACTGGATATACCCCCTGCCCCACGGGCACCTCGGGGATTGACAATACAGGGAAAGGGGTAAATAGTATGCCCCTAAGGAGAACCCAGATGTACCGCCTAAAATCCCGCTGTCTTATCGTCCTCTTCGCCCTGGCCACCCTCGGTTGCGCCAAACCCCAACCCATGAAAATCACGAAAACACTGGATCTTCCCGAGTCGGACAAGGCACCGGTGATCTCGACCATCCTTGACTACGGGAACTATGAACTTCCCACCGATGGCAGCCTGGAGCAAATCACCGGTGACGGCAAATTTGTTCCCGGCGAGCTCCTGATCATCCGCGGCAAAAACTTCGGACGGCTTCCCACGGTGACCATCGCCGAAAAAGCGACCCCCATCCTCGCCCGCCTGGGCGACGGTGCCATCGTCACGCGCATGCCCCACGGGATCGAGGCCGGAACACAAAACGTGGCGGTCTCCACAGAGAAGGGCCTCCACCAGAAACCGGTCAAGGTCGTGCGATACGCTCTGGCCCAGGCTCCGGGCTCCAAAGATGTGGTACTCTTCGATGCCTGGAATTTCACAAAGATTAAAAGCTACTCCGTGGGCAACGTGCTGGGGATCGCTTTCTCGGAGAGCTCCAGCTACGCCTACCTGGTGACCGGGGAAAAATCCGGGTTTGTCCTCCTCACCATGGATCTGACAGCGGCCCCCGCGCCTAGATTTGTGGACAAGAAGCCCTTCAAAGGATCCACCCTGCTTGGATTTGGCTACTCCGCCAGCCGCAAAGTATTTGTGGCAGCTACGAATCTGGGAATCAAAGGGTTCTCCGTCGACAGCCCCGGCTCCCCCATCCCCAGCCCTGTCCAGGCCTGGTCCAAAGACATCGCCGCCAAAGACATCATTGAAGCGGCCCTCTCCCCCGACGGCAAGAACGTGGCCATCATTCTCACAACCGACAACACCCTGGCCCTGTTCGATATCCAGGTGCTCCACAACATTAAAAAGGGACCCCGCCTCAAGCTCATGCCAGATGCCAAGGTCCCACTGCTGAAATCCCTGAAATTCCATAATGAAAAAGTGGGGAGTTCCCTCTATGTGCTCACGGGAGACACTCCGGCTTCCCTCAAGGTAGGGTACCATGACAACAAGGTGATCGTGCTGGAGGTCATCTCAGCTCGGGACCGTACCCTCGATGCCAAAGTAAAAATCGAGGAGACCCGCCCCATGATGTTCCAGAAGGTGACCCCCTCGGCCCTCACCTTTGCCTCCCGGGGTGTCAGCAAAATGGAAGACACTGCCATCACCAAGTGGACCCGCTATTTCTATTTCAGTACCTTCCACGCGGAGCTTCTGACCCTGGCCAAACTTCCT
>JAHJLU010000112.1 GCA_018821745.1 Myxococcota bacterium
AGGGAAATACTCGCTACACTGCTTGTGCAACAGGCACTTGGGTTTGTGGGTGGCAACCCGATGGAGTTCCGATTCCTCTTTGAGACTCCTCCCCAGGTGCAGGCAGAAAAGGGAAAACGAGCGGTTGAGCTGTTCCGTGCTGCGCGGTCTCTGGGTCCCAAATCACCCGTTGTTTTTGCTGCCGGTGCTTGGATTCATTACCGAATGGGCCTCAATAAGCCGGCCTTTAAATTTTCAGAGATTCTGCTCTCTCTCTCCGAGGGCAATGAGGCAAAAGCATTTGCCGGGATGTTCCGGCTCATGGCCAAGGACGCCAAGGGTGCAGTCAGCCTCTTCGAACATAGCTCCCGCCCGTGGTTGCCCCTGAAGATCCTTTCTGGCCTCATTGCCTCCGGCCCCAAGCCGGTGGGGCCCATGGTGGCGCTCCTGTCCGACTCCGACGGGGTGGCAGGGGATTATGTGCGGCTGTTCTTCGCCATGACGACCAAAGAAGAAGCAGGGAATCTCCAAGCCGTTGCCCTTGTGGAGCGTTTATTGGCGAAATATCCGGGGAAGCAGTGGGTCCTTCAGCCCGCATTTCGACTGTACCTCAAAACAAAGAAATTTCAGGATGCCAGGAATCTGGTTCCAAAAATAATTGCAGATCAAAAAGATAAGGTAAAAAGCACAAAATATCTCATGGAGCAGATCGAAAAATTGGAGAAGGAATCTGCACTGCCAAAGCAACCCGCTGCCAATTCACCAAAATAAAAGGGAATTGCTTCTTGACTCATGGCGAAAGGTTTTTTACGCTGTTTCCCAGAGACAACATGTAAGGAACACCTATGACTACTACAACCGACCAGCGCAAGTATCCCCGTTTCGAGTTGGAAGCCTTCGTGGATTACACCGGGAAGGAATTTTTGCTGAACCATCGTATTTACGATATCAGCATGGGTGGCATGAGGCTGAAGACCGGCGAACTGGAAGAAGAAGGCATTGAGGTCGATCTGATGATCTCCTTCCCTGATATGGACGCGGTCATTGAGGTCAAAGGGGAAGTCGCCTGGGTGAAACGTATGCCCGAGAGAGAAATGGGCATAAAGTTCAAAAATCTTGGAATCCGTGAACACAGACTGTTGCAGGAATACCTGAAACGAGTCGAAGAGAGGAAATAGCAAACCATGGCCATCTCCATTGAAAATCTTTTGCGATCCACCGAATTCAGTGCCGACGACAAGAACATTATCCTCCGGGGTATCGCACAGCTGGCTGCGGCCGACGGCGTCATTGATCCCAGGGAGCGGGAATATCTGAAAAAATTTGTGACAGAATTTTTCCCCCAGGCTGATCCCAACGACCCAAAACTGGTTGAGGATGTTGTCACCGCCAAAGATGTAACCACCCTCTCTTCCGACGAAGTGAGAATGGCCTTCGCGGGTTTTCTCACCATAACCGCCTACGCCGACGAGAACTTCTCGCAACCGGAGCGGGAATTCATCAAGGGCCTGTTTGTGGGGAGCCTTGGCGAGAAGCAGGTGGCCGAGGTTCAGCACTCGGTGCGCATGTTCCTGTATCGCCGGGTTGTGTTCGCGTTTGCACTGAAGAACCGGTTCCTTCATCCCGAGTTTGCCATTGAGATGAGCCGGCGGTTTGACATCAGCACAGATGAAGCCATTGAAATCAATCAGGGTGTGTTCAGCGCTATTATGGCTATCAGGGGCGCATCCGAAGAAGAGATAGTTGAAGCCACAGCGCAGTAGCTCTCATTCCAGGTGATTGTGAAATGCGAGTGAGGGGAGGTTGTCATGGGTGACAGACCGTCGTGGAAAGAAATTGACAAAATGCGGGATGGAGCGGGCGGCCCGCAGCGGGGCACAAAACGGGCGAAAAATGAGGATCGCCAGTCAAGAAGCTCCAAAGCGGAGCTCGACAGACTGTTCTCTTCGGGGAAGCTCGGTGCCTATGTCAAGTCCCGTGAAGAAGATCTAAAAATAGAATCCGAAGCTGACTCCACCCTGATTGTGCAGGCAAAAAAAGCATTACGCATTGAGGATGATAAAAAGTTTCTGAAGGAGGCCGAGCAGATAATACGCAGCAGTGGAGTGCCCGGTGATTTTGACTTCCTCGAGCGTGCCCTGGCGCTAAAGGCTTTGGATTTGGTCACAATGGTCATGAACAAGATTCTTGAAATGCTACGGGAGTCCTACCGACCGGACCGTTCACGGGCGTTGAAAGTCCAGATAAAAATGGTCCCCATTAAATTTGGAGAGCCCGATCTGGAAGACATTTCCAGGCAAATAATCGCCCTTCTGTAAAATATCGACACGCGACAATTGGGGGATTTGCTTTCCAAATGGTTTTGAGGGGAGAACGTGCTTGAGTTCTCATCAGAATATTGTATTGTTTCGTTCGCAATCCACATTGTGGTAATTTCATGACAC
This sequence comes from Myxococcota bacterium, assembly GCA_018821745.1. Taxonomy (GTDB): domain Bacteria; phylum Myxococcota_A; class Polyangia; order HGW-17; family HGW-17; genus SZUA-580. The sequence continues at coordinate 2,424 of JAHJLU010000112.1, forward strand.
CACTACGGATACAACCGGCTCGGCCAAGGAAAAAATTACATGACCGCGACTGAAACCAGAACAATGAGAGATTCCCCCGCCGTGAGGTGGGGGATACTCATTCTCATCAGCCTTATCACCTTCGGAACCTATTATTTTCAGGATATATTTGGCGGGATTAAGCAGGTCGTGCAGGCTGAGCTCTCCTTTACGAATACGGACTTCGGGATGGTTCTCAGCGCGGCGGCCTTCGCCAACACCTTTTTGTTCATGATTGTTCTTGGGGGAATGTTCCTCGACAAATTTGGTCCCCGGCTTACGGGGGTTCTCTTCATCAATCTTGCCGCCCTTGGTGCCCTGATTACCGCATACGGCGCCTCTTCCTATTATAATCACGGCGGTTTTGGCTATGAGTTCATGGGGTCATTTGCCAAGGGCTACTCCCCGCAGCTTAAGATGATGCTTCTGGGAAGAATTCTGTTCGGGATTGGGCTGGAGACCGCCTGCGTTATTGTGAGCAAGCTCATCGTGAAGTGGTTCAAGGGCTACGAAATGGCCCTGGCCTTCGCGATCAATATGGCCATTGGCCGTATTGGTTCCGCCAGCGCCCTGTTTTTAACTCCCCAGATTGCAAAAATGGGCTTTGGTTGGAACACCTCCATCACTACCGGCGCTATTCTTGCGTTGCTCGGGGCGCTCTCCTATCTCATTTATCTTGGGTTTGATCTCAAGCTCGAGAACCAGACTGCGGCTATCGCGGCTGCGGCTGACGAAAAACCCAAGGACGAAGAGAAATTCAAATTCACAGATGTCTTCAGACTGTTGGCGAACCCCTCTTTCCTCTTTATCGCTCTGTTGTGCGTGACCTTCTATTCTGCGGTCTTCCCCTTCATTCACTACGCCAAGGATCTGCTGGAGAACAAATTCCTGTTCTCCTCAACCTTAGCCGCGACACTGGTGACCGCAATCCCTCTGGGAACCATCTTCTTCACGCCCATTTTCGGTACCTTTGTGGACAAAAAGGGGAAGGGCGCGTCCCTCATGATTCTAGGGTCTGTGCTGCTGATTGTCAGCCATCTCTCCCTGGGGCTCACCTCCCTTCCTCCCTATATCGGTCTGTTTTTACTGGGTGTTGCATTCTCCCTCGTCCCCGCTGCCATGTGGCCCTCTGTGGCCAAGATTGTCGACGAGAAGCGCCTTGGAACGGCCTATGCACTGATGTTCACCATTCAGAACTGGGGGCTCTTCTTTATTCCCCTGCTCATCGGCTATGTCCTTGATAAGACGAACCCCTGTCTGACACCGGCCATGGTCAAGGCCGGCCTTGGCACCTGGGATTATCGGTTCGCCATCACCATGCTTGCCTTGCTGGGGTTCCTGGGAATATGCTTCGCCTTCCTCCTGAAGCGGGCGGATAAAAAGCAGCGGTATGGTCTGGAGCTGCCATCGGGTGTGACCCCGGATTCTCTGGAAAAGGATCTTGACCGGCCCAATGAGGCTGACGAGAGCAGCAAAGAAGTAGTTGAGAAAGGCAAGGACAAGGCTGCAAAAGTTGAGGAATCCGTAGAGCCCGAGCTGCCCTCTGACGAAGAAGTTGTGACCGATTCCGAGCCCCCCAAAAAAGAAGTCGCGTCCGAGTCCGGGCCAAAGGACGAAGACAAGACCGAACCCATGGAGATCAACCCCGCTGAAGATGAACCCAAAAACAAGGAGTAGCTCCGTTCACGGAATTTTTCGGCTCCCCCCAAGTGTGCGTTACTGTGAGTCATCCCAAAGACAACGAAATCAAAGCAATAAAGGCTAGCGCCCGAAGGCGGGGCAGGAGCGTGGCCGCTCTGGGGGCCAGGGCCGGCGTTGACGCCGTGGCCACATATCTTGGGAGTGTATTTCGAAGTCCTCTGGAAAAACAGGAGCGCAGAGAGAGGGTTATCTCAAAGCATGCCTCAGCCTTTGCCCAGGAGCTTGGCGAATTGAAGGGGGCCATCATGAA
>JAHJLU010000113.1 GCA_018821745.1 Myxococcota bacterium
CCTGCGCCACTAAATCCGATGGCACCCTCTGGTGCTGGGGTGGCAATAATTACGGCCAGCTTGGCATCGGCAACGATACCATTTCTCTGGTCCCCATTACTGTCAAGTAACACACCGCAACGATGCATCCACGGGCTTCCAATGAACGCTGTGGATACACAGAGCCATATTCCCCCTCTCGGATTACAGATATATCGAAGGAGTCATTACTTCCAGGGGAGAGACGGCTACAGGTGTTTTCCCGTCTCGATGAGGCCGTACTTTCCATCTTCGCGGAAATAGAGCACGTTGATGGTATCGGTCTCGGCGTTGGTGAAGACCAGGAACTTGCGATCCTGAAGCTCTATCTGCATGAGGGCGTCGTCGAGATTCATGGGGGCAGCCTGATATTCCGTAGAGCGAACGATCTGCAGGTCTCCGCGGCTCTCGGTCTCAGCGCCCGTCACGTCGTCAACCATGGAATTCTCGGCGCTCACGGGAAGCTCGGATTCATCTTCATCGTAATCGTACTGGCTGACGCGGAACTCACTGTCCTTGTTCACGTTCTCAATTACATGGGATTTAAAGAGAAGCGATGGGCCTGTGGATGGCTTGTGCTGCTGGATCTTCTCTTTGTATTTGCGCAGCTGCTTTTCAATGCGGGAGACCGCCTGGTCAATGGAGAAATACATATCTTCAGATGTATCTACACCCTTGATAAGCAACCCGTTTTTCAGGGTGATACTGACATCGGCCTTATTACGGAACCTCTCAGATGTGAGCACCACGTGAGCATGAGCAGGACTGGCCAGAAACTTCTTCATTTTGGTCATCTTGTCAGTAAGATACGACTTGAGTGATTCCGAAGCTTCCATGCGTCTGAAGGTGACATCTATCTGCATACTTTCCTCCTTTCGCCCAACGGCGAATAATAATGCTGCACTCCCGAAGCTGAACAACGGGTGCAGGCCCAATGCCCAATCTGGAATCAGAAGGGGCTGCGTCTTCTGGATGAACTGAGAATATTCATCTGCTCTCGGTACTTGGTAACCGTCCGTCGAGCGACATTAATCCCCTGACCAAGAAGCAGGTCAGCAAGTTTTTGATCGCTGTAAGGTTTTTTCGGATCCTCACTCTCAATAAGGAGCCGCATTTTTTCAATCACACTCTTGGAGGCAATGTCTTCGCCGTTGACCCGATGAACGGAGCTGGAGAAAAAGAACTTCAACTCAAAGAGACCCTGGGGGGTGTGGGCATATTTGTTGGCCGTGACCCGCGAAACCGTGGACTCATGACGGCCCACGTCTTCCGCCACATCCTTGAGCGTGAGGGGTTTGATGTACATGGGGCCGCGATCAAAAAACTCGCGCTGGAACTTCACGATGCTCTCGGAGACCTTTGTGATGGTCTCCTGGCGCATGCGGATGGCCTGGATAAGCCACTTGGCCTTTCGCATCTTCTGCTCCACATATTCCTTGGGGGCGTCGCCGCGGTTCATGGCGTCGATATAATAGCGGGAGAGGCGGAGCTTGGGGAGACCGTCGTCGTTGAGGACAACCTGATAGTCGTCGCCCTGGCGGTAGATGTAGACATCGGGGATGATGTAGGAGATTTCCTCGGCGGTGTAGGCCCTGCCCGGCTTGGGGTCGAGGGTGAGGATAATCTTGATGGAGTCGTGCACCCTCTCAAGAGGAACCCCCAGCGCCCGGGCGATGCGGCTGTAGTCCTTGATTTCCAGCTCCTTGATGTGGTGCAGGAGGATCTGCTCCATAACATCGTCGAGGAAGCCGAAATACTCCGCCTGGATCATGAGACACTCGGCCAGATCCCGGGCTCCCACGCCCAGGGGATCGAAGGCCTGGATCTTGTAGAGGACCAGCTCCGCGAACTCATTCTCAACGTTGAACTGCTCGGCGATTTCGGGGATGGTGATTGTCTCGAGGTACCCGTATTTGTCGAGGTTTCCGATGATGAATTCCCCGATCTCCTTCTCTTCGTGGCTCAGGCCGGACACCCCCAACTGCCACTCCAGATGTTCCAGCAAGCTGGGCTTGGAGGCGATGCGGTTCTCGATGGGGGTGTACTCTTCGTCGGGGTTGAGGACCTGATCCCCGCTGCCCGCGGGACGGTTGTAGCTGTCGGCCACGTAGGAGCTCCACTCCACATCCTCCCGCATTTTATTCTCTTCATTCACCGACATGTTTTCCGAGGAGGGGACTTCCTGTACACCCACGGACTCAACCTCGAGGGAACTGAAGCGCTCCTCACCGTCTCCGTCGCGATCCACCCGGTCCTGCTCTTCACGCTCGTTGGTGTCCCGCTCCGAGTCGTCCCGATCACCCTCTTCGCGGTCACCATCATTTTGCTCAAGGATTGGATTTTCCATGAGTTCTTCGGTCACCTGTTCGATGAGTTCGTGGTGGGCGAGCTGCAGCAGCGCGATGGCCTGTTGCATCTGCTGCGTCATGACGAGACGCTGTTCCTGGCGTAAATTGAGGGTGGTTGTCTGGCGTAAATCGAATCCCATAATGTGTATTCGGCACACGGTCACTAAAGCAGCGAATTCCGATAGCCTAACCGTTAGGATAGCACCGTGAAAGTACCATGTAAACCCCTATCACTCTTACACCATGAAATAGCACCGGTCCGCCATACGCCAGTCGAGTCCCTCATGATTTTTTCAGCAGGGAAGTAGTTGGGCTTACTTGAGCTCGTACTTGTACTTGAAGCTGATCTGCTTTTTGCGGAACTTCCCGAAATTCAGGGAGTTGACCAGATTGAGCACGCAAGTCCCCGTGGGAGTATCCTTGTAATCACCGCTCAGGACCACTTTGGAGACCTTGCCCGTACTCCCGGACACATAGACCTTGAGTTTGGCAGTACCGGGGATCTGGAACTGCTTGTAGCAATCTACGGCCTTGTCACGGATGGAGCGCATAAGCTCTCTGATTTTACTGGACTTGGGCATTTTGGGAAGCGTGGGAACCTTGGGATTTGCGTTGGTGGCGGCCAGCTTACATCCCGCTGTATCGACGGGCGCCTTCCCGGAGGAGGCGGGCTCTGAGAAGAGCACCTTGCCGGTGCAGCGGTTGTAGACGCGGTACCCGCCCAGATAGAGGGTGATACCGTGGCCGTCTTTCTCTTTCCAGACGCCAGCGGTCTGAACCTTGAACAGGAACTGCACCCGAAGAAAGGGTTTCACTTTTTTGGTCCAGCCCTCAAGGTTGCGGGGATCCACGGGGATAGTGAATTTACCCAGGCTGACACCCTGGAAAGTCCCGTTTTTGAATGATTTTGGGGGAGTCGTCACTACCCAGAATTTATTCTGCGCAAAGAGCAGGGGATCGAAAACAGTGGGGCTGCCACAGGTGAGGCACCCTTTGATGGTCACAGGGTACTCAAACTTCGTGTTGTTATAGTTGCCGAAGGTGAGAGCCTCATCCCTGGCGAATGCTGAATAGAGCTGTGTGGAGATCTTTCTCTGCATATAGGAGCGGATGGCCCGGCATTGAAGCTGGGGGAGGTCATTACCCTTTCCGCATTTCTGCAAAAATGGGCCCAGTACCGTTTCCAGGTCATTCACGTGGATCGTACGTTTATAGCGGCTTTCAAAGTCATCAGCCGCGTGGGCACTCAGGGTGAAAAACAGGGAGAAAAGAGTCGTCAGTGTAAAAATCCTGCGCATGTCGCCTCCGTTGGTCCTTGATCCTCAAGGCGCCTCATTGTAACAGAAAAATAATAAATGAAAACACTCCTCACCATGGTTTTTTTGTCTTTGCCACCTGAAACCCGTTCTACGATGCGGTGAGTGTCGGGCATTGACAAGCGGCGGATTTTCTGGCCAAGTGTGGTCTATGGAAGAAATCATCTGGGCCCCGTGGAGAATGGAATTTATCGAAGGAAAACAACCCGGGGAAGAGGGCTGTGTGTTTTGCAATGCGGCCAGTGCACCGACGGGAGAGTGGGAAAATCGGCTTATCCTGGACCGCTCTGAGAGTGTGCTGGTCATTATGAACCGCTTCCCCTACGTCAACGCACACCTGCTGGTGATGCCGCTGCTCCATGTCTCATCGCCCGAGGATCTCCCCGAGGCTGTCTACACGGAGCTCTCCCTGGTTCTCCGCCGCTGCCTGAGCGCTCTGCAGAGCACCATGAACCCCGCGGGATTCAATATGGGCATGAACCTGGGCAGGGCTGCCGGCGCAGGGATCGAGGACCACATCCACTGGCATATTGTCCCCCGCTGGAACGGCGATAATAATTTCATGCCTGTCATCGGCGCCACCCGCTGCATGCCCCAGCACCTCATGGAAACCTATAACCAGCTGCGCAAGACTTTTGCGGGTATCTGCACCCTGAAACCCTGATCGGACTCCTCAGAGGGGGAGAAACCACGACACGGACACACCGCCATACCAGCCGTGCATGCTGGGAGTCGAGCATCTTACACCGATGGGGGTCCCCATATCCACACACTCCTCGTTCCAGCGGGGCAACTGGTAAAATCCGGTGATCCCCACGAATATGCGGGGGTACACTTCTTTCATGACCTCAAGCCCGAGGCCGGCGTGGATTCCGTCGCTGTATATGGAAGCACCACCCGCCATGCTCATCTGTTGCCTGACATACCCCAATTGCACGATGCCGCCGCCGTAGAGACCATGGGCCAGCCGAAACCACGCTCTCCCTTCCACGTTGAAGGTCATAAGAGTGATGTCAATGTTTCCTCCCCCGCTTGAAGGGAGAGTCAGGAAGCCCGAGGTGGCGCTGATCCCGGCGCCCAGCCAGGGAAAAACCGTATATAGAAGCGAGAGGCTGACCCCGGGACCCGGATCAGGGGAGGTGCCTTCATCCTGCACCAGCTGCCCGCTCAGGCCCCCGGAGAAATTGAGCACCAGCCCGTGGGCTGTAAAAGGCGCCCTTTGTCGCTTCTCGGCTGCCTGCACCGTGTGGGGCATGAGACTGACAACAAAGAGGGCGATCACGACTGCAGGGAGAAAATGAGTGGGTTTCATAGATGATGTTTAATGCGGTTTCCCCGAGGTTTCAAGGCTCCTTTTCTTTTCATTTACCTTTTTTTATGGAATAAGTGACCACAGTAACAGGTGCACTGTCGTGCAGCCACCACCTGCCCGGTTCGGAGCAGATTTTTGCGACCCTGTCCGTCGCGGACGGATGGGCTCCCCCGGGTCCAACTGTGTTTTCAAAAAAGGTTCTGCACCCATGAAGCAATCAAAAGCACAACCCCTCTTTGTGGCCGGTGACCTCGACGGATTTTTCGGGCTGGCCATTGACAACCTGATCCAGTACCTGCTTATCCTGGCTCTTGGTACTGCGGTTCTGGGCTTCCCCATGTCACTCATCGTGGGGAGAATCCTTCCCGGAGCCGCACTCTCGCTGCTGGTGGGCAATCTGTTCTACGCCTGGCAGGCACAGAAGCTCTCGGCGAAGGAGGGGAGGACCGACGTCACCGCCCTGCCCTACGGCATCAACACGGTCTCCATGTTTGCCTATGTTTTTCTGGTCATGCTTCCGGTAAAGGTCGCGGCACAGCAGACGGGCATGTCGGGGCCAGATGCGTCCCGCCTGGCCTGGCAGATCGGCCTTGGAGCTACTTTTATCAGCGGCCTCATTGAGTTCTTCGGATCCTTTGTGGCGGAGAAGATCCGCAAAGCCACCCCCCGGGCAGCCCTCCTCTCCACCCTGGCGGGGATCGCCATCAGTTTCATCGCCATTGATTTCGCCATCAAAACCTTCGCCTCACCCCTCATCGCCCTTTTACCCCTCGCGGTCATTCTCACCACCTACTTCTCCGGGATCCGGCTCCCCTTCGGTATCCCGGGAGGTGCAGTTGCAGTGGCGCTGGGCACCGCAGCGGCGTGGATCATGTACTACATGGGTGACAGCTCGGCGCCGGTCAACGCCTGCACTCTGTGCGCCGCCAAGGGCGACATCGGCCTCCATCTGCCCATCCCCGTTATCGGCGACATGATTGAGGGGCTCTCCCACCCGCTGGCACGGCAGTTTTTTGTCCCCGTCATGGTCCCCATGGGGCTGTTCAACGTGCTGGGCTCCCTGCAGAACATCGAATCGGCGGAGGCGGCTGGTGATCTCTACCCCACTGGTCCTTCTCTTGCGGTCAACGGCCTGGGTTCCATGGTGGCCTCCATCTTCGGCTCCTGCTACCCCACCACCATCTACATCGGACACCCTGGGTGGAAGGCTCTGGGTGCACGCTCTGGCTACTCCATCCTCAACGGCGTGTTTTTCACCGTGGTGGCGCTGCTCGGGCTCTCCTCCCTCATGGCCGCCGCCATCCCCATCGAGTCGGGAATGGCCATCGTACTGTGGATCGGCGTTATCATCACCGCCCAGGCATTCCAGGCTGTCAAGCGGAGCCACGCGCCCGCCGTGGCCATTGGACTCTTCCCTGCCATCGCCGGATGGGGGGTCCTCATCCTCACCCAGACCTTGGGCGCCGTGGGAAACGCGCTGGGTGACTTCGGGGTCTCCGCCAAGGTGCTGGCCAACCACGGGGCTTTTCAGGCTGCTGGTCTTAACATCGACGGGCTGGTCGCCCTCTCCCAGGGGTTTATGCTCACCTGCATCGTGTGGTCCTCCATCTCGGTGTCCCTCATTGAGCGGAAATTTCATCACGCGGTGTTCTGGGCGACACTGGGAGCCATCGCTTCCTACTTTGGGTTCATCCACGCCGGCCACCTGGGACCCTCCGGGGGAATCTATGAGATCGGTATTGGCACTGGCTCCAGGTGGGCCACGGGTTACCTCCTCGTCGCCATCTTGTTTGCCCTCACCTTCTGGTGGTATAAAAAAAGCGGACAGGGGAGCGAGAAGAAACGCGCCCTTCACTAAAGAGGTTTAATAATGAAACATCTCACATGCGCCGTTATGCTGCTCACTTTTTTCCTGGGCTGCACCGAAGAGAAACCGCGGACCACTCCCGCGGATAAACCCGTGGTGAAGAAGCCTGACCCCCAGCACAGACACACCGTGGTCCGCTTCTATCTACAGCAAAACGAGGTACCAAAGGGATTTGTACTCCTTCGGGACCAGTCGGGAGAGACCCCCTCCGTGAAGAAAGGCCCCTACGTGGAGTTTGGTGGCACCCACACGGGATACCGCATGTGGAAAGGACCGGGAATCATCGTGGACTCCCGCTGGATCTTCCCCACCCCCGCTGCGGCCAAAGGGTTCTTCACCAAAGCCGAGGCCATAAACGCCGAGGGCCTCACCCGCGCAAAGGATCCGGGGTTCGGGGACGAGTCAAGGCTCTACACAGGGGTCATCAAGCACCCCACCATCACGAACCTGCAGCTGCGGTCAGCGCTGTGCTATTTCCGAAAGGGGTCCATGGTGGGGAAGGTCTTCCTTGCCTGGGAACAGCGCGACAAAGAGTCCGTGGACAAGACCCCCGTACTCTTGGAGACGGTCAGAAAGCATCTGACCCGCTGAACTCCCCTGTTACATTCATTAAAAAAAACGATTATTCGGGGTCGATTTCCAGCTCTTCAGCCACCAGCGCGTCGGTGAGATTGGTGGTGGTGGTTCGGAGCCTGTCGGAGAGCACCTGAACAAAGCTCCACAGGAGTTTTACCGCCAGCGCGTGCTCTTTTTTGATGATGTCGTAGAAATCCCTGCGGTTGATAACCAGCAGCTTGCTCACATCTTCGGCAAAGGCCGAGGCACTGCGGGGAGCCTTGTCAAGGAGGGCCATCTCGCCAAAGTGGTCACGATCCTGGAGGGTGGCCACGGTGTTCCCGCCTTTTTCTATGCGGATGGCGCCCCGGACGATCATGAAGAACTCACGCCCTTCCACCCCTTCGAGGAAGACGACCTGGTTGGGCTCGTAGGAGCGCAGCTCCGTGAGGTTGTATACCTTGATCAGTTCCTGGTAGTTGAGATACTTGAAGATATTGATCTCACGGAGCACCTCCATGGAGAGGTTGATCTCGGCGGCCTTGTTGATGGCAGCCTCTTTGTCCTCGGCCTGGGGCATGCGCACGAGCACCGCGGTGATGTTGTCGTGGCCACCGCCCTCGTTGGCGATGTTGATGAATTTCTGGGCCGCCGACTCAAGGTCTTCATCTTCAAAGGTGCGCTGGATGTTGACGTCGGTGAGATACTCCGCCAGGCCGTCACTGCACAGCAGGAAAGAATCCCCGGGGAGGATGGGGAAATCGAAGGTGTCAACCTCGATGGTCTCGTAGACGCCCACTGCGCGCGTGAGCGCATTCTTTTGCTCGGCGTAGGGGCTGGCGAGGAACTCCTCGGGGGTAAATTTTCCCCTGCGGACGAGCTCGTTCATGAGGGAGTGGTCGTGGGTGAGCTGGATAACCTTGCCCATACGCTCCATGTAGACCCGAGAATCACCTACATGGGCAATAAAACCACGATCGTTGACGATCATGAGGATGTCGGTGGTGGTCCCCATGCCGCGCTTGTCGGGGTCGTTCTGGGATTCCTGGAAGATGGAGATACAGGCGCTCTGGATGGCCTGATCCAGGAGTTGATAGATGTCGTATTTTTTGACACTGTCGTCTCCCGCCGCATATTTTAAAATGGATTCACGGTTGGCTTCGATGACTTTTTTAGCCACCTCGACCGCCATGAAGGAGGCCACCTCACCGGCGGCGTGTCCACCCATGCCGTCGGCGACCATGAAAAAATTGATATCGGGGATGGTACCGAAATTGTCTTCATTGTGGTCGCGCTTGCGGCCAACATCGGTAAGTGCTGCGTGCTGAATATCCATGTCCTGACCAATCCTCACTTTTGGGTCATATAAATACCACAGTTAACGGAAGACTCTATAGAAAAACGCAACAAAAGGAAAGCTGAAGCGACGAAATTGCTGCACCGGCGAGAAAGTTGTTGATGTTGTTCCGGCACTCATGATGATTCCCTGCCTCGAAAGAACTCATTTTACCGGCACCACCACAAATTGCAAGTTGAGCCCCCGCGAGTTCCCTGGAATACTGGATTACATCTGTATTTTTCAGAGGTTGCGAAGAGAGTCCATGACCCGGGCGATGACCGCCTCGGAGGTCTCCCTGGAGGAAGGAAGCTCCCGGACGGATTCCAGGGCCACGGGTTCACCAATGATCACCTCGATGCGCTGAAAAATGCGGGGCACACGGCGGCCAATGGGCAGCACCCTGTCCATTCCCCGCACACGGATGGGGATACAAACCGCACCCGTGTCGTGAATGAGCTTCCCGGTGCCGGGCCGGCCGGTCCCAATCTCCCCGGTGCGGGAGCGGGTCCCCTCGGGATAGATGAGCATGGTCCCTTCCCTGAGGGTCTCGGTCATGAGGGAGAGGGCCGCGAAGTCCCGCTGGCCCCTGCGTACGGGGATACACTTCCACCGCGCCGAGAACCACGCCAGGAGAGGATTCCCGAAGAAATTCTCCGACGCGGCCGGGTGATGGGGAATAAGAGAAGGGCGCCCGATCATTCTCGGCAGGGTGAGGATTGTCCCGATGAGGAACGAATCGATCATGGTCTGGTGGTTGGAGAGATAGAGGGTGTTTTTCTCGACCCGGAGGTTTCTTCTCCCCCGGACCACGGTGCGGTTGAGGACGAAAAAAAACACAAAGGCCACTACGCTGGTGAGGATCGCGAGGACCCATGAGACGAGAAAATTGAACCCGTTCCACAGGCGATGGCTGACTTCGTAGAGGGGCCTGATGTACCCCGGGAGTGTGGTGACCCCTGCGCGATTGCGGAATCGGTGTTCGTTATCGGTCATAAAAACCTCCGGGCACCCAGTCTACAAAAAGTGTGCCAAATATCCGAAAATTCGAAAAATTCGGCAACCCGGTAATTTTACAGACCGGTTTTTGGGAGTCATTCACGGAGTGGACGCGAGATCTCCAAAAACATGGGAACCTGATTTCCCACCACATGGGAACAGCTCTTCCCTAATTAAGACAGGAGATTCCTATTTTTTTCAAAGGCATGAGAAAAGGACTTTTAACTTGATGAAAATGCCGTAACAATCTACTCTAAGAAGCTGACCGGGGCAGGCTTGGTCCCGGCACGCACATTAACGAGGTTTCCCATGAACAC
>JAHJLU010000114.1 GCA_018821745.1 Myxococcota bacterium
AATCTCGAAGGCGAAGAGAGCGACAAGTCCCTCGGACAGAAACTCCGTCCCGGCGGCCGCGCCATAACCATCCGCGTCGACATGAACAGCGCCGTGGGGTACTGGCTGCAGGCCAATGACCACGTTGACGTTGTGGGGACGTTCCAGAACATGGCCGGTGAACGGGCAGAGATGGTCGCTCTCACCATCCTCGAGAACATCGTTGTGCTCAAGACAGGCAACAGGGGCAAGGGTGTCAACAACCCCGAATCCAACGATCTTGCCTTCCCGTCTGTCACACTGCTGGTTCTGCCCGAGGAAGCCGAGATGCTCATCCTCGCCCAGAAAATAGGTTCCATCGCCTTTACGTTGCGTAACCCCGATGACAGGGGCCTCATGCAGGAACGCGCCTGGACCACACTCAAGACACTGCTCACCAGAGAGCGCGCCAAGAAACTCCGCATGCGGAGAATTCACACCCTCGACACCATTCGCATTCTGCGTGGTGTGGGCAAAAACATTCCAACCTTCACGAGATAATTGAGACGCGATGCTTGGATTTGCCATACTTTTCTTCTTTGTATCGACCTTCGTGCTGTCGCTCTATGTGTTCAGTGTGATCACCAAAGCACTGGAAATGTACGAGGAGAAATACGCCACCAAAGGGACCGCAACCCTCGGTGATATGTTCCTCTTTATCTCGCCCGCACAGCTGGTCACCATCACCCTCATCATCGCCTTCATACTGGGGCTGCTCGGTTTTGTCATCTTCGGCATTTTCGGCGCCATAGTGCTGTTCCTGGTCGGTTTTGCCATCCCCATGTGGGGAATCAAGATTCTCAGGAAGAAGCGCGTTGAAAAATTCGACAAACAGCTCGTCGACGCCCTCGCCCAGCTCTCCGCCGCCTTCAAGGCCGGTCTCACGCTGCAGCAGGGCATGGAGTCCATCGCCAAAGAGGTCCCAAACCCCCTTGGACAGGAGCTGGGACTCACGGTCAAGGAGATTAAGCTGGGACTTCCCGTGGAGGAGGCCCTGGAAAATCTCAACGAGCGCGTGGGTTCCCAGGATCTCGACCTGGTGGTCACCGCCACCAACGTCTCCAGAAAACTGGGCGGAAACATGGCAGAGATGTTCGATATCATCGCTGCCACCATCCGTGAGCGGTTCCGCCTCGAGGGTAAAATCAAGGCCCTCACCTCCCAGGGGAAAATGCAGGCGTGGGTAGTCGGCCTGATGCCCTTCTTCCTGGGGATAGCCCTCAATATCATGCGCCCCGATCTCATGGGCCCCTTCCTGGGTTCAACCTTTGGCAAAATAACAATCGCCATCATTATCGTCATGGAAGCCATGGGAATATGGTGGATCTACAAAATAGTGGACATTGACGTGTAACCATGGACAGTTCCGTACTTCTTTTTGTTGAGACCGGGTGCGCTCTTGCTGCGGTGTTCCTGTTCATCATCGGCATCTACCCCCAGAACCTCCTGGCAGAAGCCTCCGAGGAGTCCGGGGGCAAAAATGTCATGGGAGCGGCCAAGAACATCATTATCCGCAAATTGGGTAAAGCCCAGTCCCGCTTCGTCACAGAGAGCTACCGCGAAAAAATGAAGTGGAAATACATTGCCATGGGCAAACCCGAGATGATTGTGGAGGACTTCATTGTCTACCAGGAGTTTGCGGCTGTATTTTTCACGCTCTTCCTCATGGTCGTCCTCAACTTCTTCAAAGTGCGCATGGCTTACTGCGTTTTCGGCGCGGTGATCGGGTTCGTGTATCCCTTTATATGGCTCAATGATCAGATCAAAAAACGTCAGAAAAAAATCATCAGGGCGCTGCCCTACGCGCTGGATCTTCTGACCCTCTCCGTAGAGGCGGGGCTCGACTTCGGTGCCGCTATCCAGACCGTCATCGACAAAGCCAAGGAAGGTCCCCTGGTGGACGAGTTTGCGCTCATGCTCGCGGAGATCCGCATGGGCCGTACTCGTGAAGAGTCCATGCGCAACCTCTCAAAAAGAATCCAGATGACCCCGGTGTCGGCCTTCGTGACAAATCTTATTCAAGCAGATAGAATGGGAACTTCGCTCGGTAAGATCCTGCGCATTCAATCGACGCAGATGCGCATTGAGCGAACACAATTGGCCGAAAAAAAGGCAAATGAGGCTCCGGTTAAGATGCTGTTTCCCCTCGTGGCCTGCATTTTCCCCACGGTCTTCATGGTGCTCTTCGGGCCTATTGTGTACACATTCATGAGTGGAGGAGTGACCTAAATATGGCGACAAATCGGCGTCAATCAAGCAGAGGCCGCGGCGCACGCAGTGCCCGAAGGGGAAGTAAGGGCCCCGAGGGTTTCATTCTCAGCATCCAGGACGGTCGGCACCGTGGTGAAGAACACCATTTTGAAACAGAAGCCACCGTTGGACGCACCGACGAAAACTCAATCGTCCTCATCGACGACTCTATCTCCCGCAATCACTGCCGGGTATGGGGCAAGCGCGGCGTCTTCCTCGTGGAGGACACAGGCTCATCCAACGGGACGCGCCTTAACGGCAAGATCCTCACAGAGCCCGAAGTATTGAAAGACGGGGACTATATCACGCCAGGGGTTGTGAACATCATGTTCCAGAACCTTGACATCGACTCGGCCGGAGATGTCACCGTGGTGGTAAACCTGACGGAAAAACAGAAAGAAAAACTGGATATCGAGACACCCGACGTTTCGGTGAGGGAGCAGTTTGAAAAAGTCTGGGCCACGCCCAAGGGCAAGGTTGGGGTTATCGCCGTCTGCCTCCTTTTACTCCTGGTCTTTTACTTCGCTGTCTCCAAGCTCGTAGGGAGCGGCCCAAAAAAGCGCCGGGTCATCCCCGATCAGTCCAATGTCATTACCGAGTACAGAGAGAACAACTGGGAAAGTTTTCTCTCCTACAACTTTGGACATTGTGGATACTGTGTGCCTTCCCATAACACTTCTGCAAAAATCTCCTTTAACATCCCCATTGCCAATACACGGGCGGTCCTCACCTACGCTGCGGGGATGATCGAGAAGGACAAAGAGGTTGAGATTCTCCTCAACGGCAAACGGATCCAGTATGCAGAGTGGGCTCCTCCCACACGCCCAAAATACAACTACATGATCGATCTGTATACGGCGGCGAAGAAGAATCCAAAAATCGAACTGAAAACAGGCGAGAACATCCTTGAGTTCCGCAACCTCTACAATACACCTGAAAAGTTGAAAGCGGGCACTTCCCCGGAATACTGGATTGTCTTTTACGTTCGGATCAAGACCACCGCGCTTCCCAAAGCCAATATCCCTGAAGCGGAGAAGAACTACTCCAACGCCAAACAGGCCTTTGACAACCGGGAGCTCAACCCCAGCAACTATAAAAATTCTCTCGAGAAATTTTTCCGGGTCATCGATTTGCTTGAACTGGCCAAACTGGACGATCCGAGCATGGCACGCTTTAACGCCATGTATAAAGACTCTGTGAGAACGATTAATATCCTGAACCGCGAGCTTGACAGTTTTTTCCGCAATTGTCGTGCTACAATAATTGAAGCAAGCAGATTTACTGATGAAAAACAGAAAAAAGCAGCAATCCACAAGCTTCGGGAAGAGCTAAAGCGCTTCCCGGATACTGATCTCCGGAAAAAGAAGCTTGATCTGGACATCAAAGATACGCTGCTCTAGCGTTTTGTATTTGGAGTGAGGTAAAAAATGGCCAACGGCGGCACTATTCTCGAAGTATTGGAAGGAAATGACACTGGCAAAAAGTACCCTCTCGGGCGTAACCCAACGGTTATCGGACGTGGTGCTGATTGCGGGTTCATTCTTTCGGATCTAACTTGTTCTAGAAGGCATTTCCAGATTCTGCCCTCGGCTGAAGGGTATATTCTGAAAGATTTGGGCAGCGGGAACGGAACAAAAATCAACGGGGTCAAGGTCAAAGAGAGACTTCTTGAGGATGGAGACGTAATCACCTCGGGAAAAACAAAAATGCGCTATGTGGACCCCGCAAGGCGCATGGCCCAGGCTCGTGGAATGCAGGCTCCCGGCGGACCTCCTCCAGGTGCCCCCGGTGGGCCTCCTCCAGGTGGAATGCCTCCTGGACAAATGCCTCCCGGCGGGCCTGGCGGACCCGGTGGCCCAGGCGGGAGACCACAACGTAAACCGACCATGTATCAAAATCAATGGGGTGGTCCCGGCAACGCCCCACCTCCCGGTGCCCCTGGCGGCCCTCCTCCCGGTGGAATGCCTCCAGGCGGTCGCCCTCCCGGCAGACCCAGTATGGGACCTGGCGGGCCTGGCGGAAGACCTCCCGGTGCCCCCGGTGGGCCTCCTCCCGGTGGAATGCCTCCCGGCCAGATGCCTCCCGGTGCCCGTCCTCCCATGGGAAGACCAGGTACACGGCCATCTATTCCTCCCGGTGGAATGCCTCCCGGCCAGATGCCTCCAGGCGGAGCGCCAGGAGAAGCATTTGATCCGGTCAAGGCTATGATACAGGCCCAGAATAAGCAAACCGACTCCAAGCTGGTTACCTTTCTCAAAGAGAAGAAGCTGCTGGTGGCCGTGGTTGGCATCATTCTCGTGCTCTTCATCGGTCTGGCGATAATGAAATCTTCCAAGAAAAAGCCCTCCGGGCCCAAGGTTGATCCGGTGGCAGAAGCGCTGAAAGCCAAACAGCTTGAAGTTGACAAACTCATCAAAGAAGGCATCGCCATCTTCAAAGATGCCAAGGGTCGCCCCTCTTGGACCCAGGCCAAGGCCAAACTTGATGCTGCAGACAAATTGATCCCCGATGTGAAAACCGTCGCCGACAACCAGAAGTTGATCGCCAAGGGGCTTCAACTTGACCTGGCGGTGGTGTACGTCTCATTGCGCGTGAACAGCCTCGCATTCAAGTCTCAGGAGCTCCGGAATAAACTGAAGGGAGTCCCGGAGCTCTTTGCAGAAGTGAAAGATTTTATCAGTGAGCCTGCGGCCAAATACTATGGAGAGAACATCAAAAAACACATAGCTGATCTGGACAAACGGCTTGATGACTCGAAAAAAGTAACAGAGAAACTGAAAAATATCAGTTTCCTCCTTCAGACCAGTTCCAACAATGCAACAAAATGGAAAGCGGTCAAACTGTATGACAGCGTCATCAATGATGTGACCAACCCCGGCCTGAAGCAGTGCAAAGTGGTTTACAATCTTCGCAACGGGCTCATTGATCAACTCATTTCCAGTGCGGCAATCCGGCAGAAACGATACCTGCCCTTCACAGGAAAATCCAGCCTCATTGATGCCTGCCGTACACAGGAAGACATCATCGCCGCCCAAAAAGTCTTTAACGCTTCCAACCCTGCGGCCAATGTTGCGCTCAACACTGGTCCCGCAGCCCCCATGGGCACGGTGAATTCCGGTGGTGGGCATTACAGCGGCACCAGTATGCCCGCCTCCGTGGCGGCTAAATATATGGCGAAAGATTTCGCCGGTGCCAAGGCCGTCGCCGACGGGCTGGCCGCCTCCAACCCCAAAATGAAAGCCATAGCCGGCAAGCTCGCGACCATTCAGGCAGCTTACTCTGCCGCCTCCTCCGGCAGTTGGGGCTCCAAGGTCACATCCTATGAAACGTGTCTGTCCATTGACGCATCCCTGGGTGGAAAGTTGAGTGGCTTTTTCAAGCAACAGATCGCACAGAATGCGAAATTGCATGCCAACACCCTGCTCTCCTCTGCCAGTTACGAGGCAGCGTTTGTTGCCTATAACAAAGCACTTGCCAACGGCGCTACCGACATGGGCAATACACTCAAGCAGCTTGAAAAGGCTGCGAGAAACACCTACCTGAAGGCCTACCAGATGGGCGGCGCCTCCGTTGAAGCCAAAAACCTCTATCGGCAGGTCCTCAAAATGGTACCCTCAACCTCTAAAGTCTATTCGGACGCTCAGGCTCGGCTTGCCGGCGGCGCTCCCACACATGAGATGGGGCCTATCAAAATCATGAGCACCTACGTCCCTCCCACCATGCGTCCCTCCCCCATGGTGACCATTATGCGGCCTCCCGTCATGAAGGTCATGCGTCCCAAGGTCATGAAGGGGATGAAGGGCATGAAAGGTATGCGCGTCGTCGATGACGACGATGACTAGGCCCCACGAATTCGGCGTACAAATCCCCGCGCCTGAATGATTATCCCTTGACTTTACCCTGAAGTACACCTAACATTCCGTGCCTGCGGCGTGATCTCGCACCATGAAGAGATGCGCCTGAAGGCAAACTGAATTATCATGAAACCGCTTCTAGTACACATCGGTGAGCTTGCGGCCGGACCTCGCGAGATTGAATTCTCCTTCACAGAGCAGGAGCTTGAGGAGCACCTGGAAGATCTCGCAGCACCCCGCGCCTTTCACAGGGTCAAGGGAATCCTCACCCTCGAACAGATCGCCGGCGCAATTGAAGTAACCGGTCATATGGAAGGTTTCATTACGGTACAATGCAGTCGTTGCCTAAAGCCGACTCGTGTTGATGTTCCAGAGTTTTTTCAGTTTATATTCATCGAGGAACCGGACCATTTCGATTCTGAAACCGAGTTATCGGGCAATGATCTCGAGACGGCCTTTTTCCACGGTGACACGATCGATTTGGAACCACATATCTGGGATCATGTGATTTTATCTGTCCCCATGGTCCCCCTGTGTGATGAAGCATGTGAGGGTATTACCTACCCTAAGGGCAAAGAATTACGCGCGCCCCTGGAGAACTCTCCCTGGGAAGCGTTGAAAAACATTAAAATTACTAAATAGTTCCACGGCCTGCTTATTTTTTTGCGAACCGTGGCAGCTTCAAGGAGATTATCATGGCAGTTCCCAAGCAAAGACAATCCAAAATGCGCAGAGACAAAAGAAGAGCACAGCACGACAAGATCACGCCTCCCAATCTCATTTCCTGTCCCGCATGCTCGGAAAAAATTCCCCGCCATATCGCCTGTCCGGCCTGTGGTGCCTTCAAGGGCAACAATTTTGAGAAACTGGTAAAGCCTAACCTGTAAATCATGCAGCACGTCTTTATCGGCAGCGATCACGGCGGCTTTGCCCTCAAACAAGAGCTCATTGAAGAGCTCCGGGGCATGGGGGTTTCCCACACAGACGTGGGTGTCCACCGTGAAGAATCGGCTGATTATCCCGACATCGCAAGGGATCTGGCCCGTGTACTGCTCCCTTTTGAGGGGGCACTGGGGATCCTCCTTTGTGGAACCGGTATCGGCATCTCCATCGCTGCGAATAAAATCGCCGGTGTCCGCGCCGCCCTCTGCAGTGATGAATATTCCGCAGCCATGGCGCGCCGTCACAATAACGCCAATGTGCTGTGTCTGGGGGGAAGAGTGATCGGGCCGGAGCTCGCCAAATCAATTCTCCACACTTTTTTGACAAATACCTTTGAGGGTGGCCGCCACCAGCGGCGTGTCGACAAGCTCGAACATCCTTCCCTGCCATGACCACTCATGATCAGAAATTTATGCAGGAGGCGCTCGTCCTTGCCAGACTTGGACAGGGTAGAACCTCCCCAAACCCTGCTGTGGGTGCCGTTGTTGTGCACCACGGGCAGGTCGTTGGCAGGGGGTATCACCGCGCGGCAGGGCAACCCCACGCTGAGATAGAGGCGCTGACAGAAGCCGGTGACTTGTCCCGGGGAGCCACCATATATGTTACCCTGGAGCCATGCAACCACCAGGGACGCACGGGACCCTGTACCCACGCTATTTTAGCCGCTGGAATCGCACGAGTTGTTTATGCAGTCGCGGATCCCTTCAAACCAGCCTCCGGCGGCGGAAAATGGCTTGAGGAAAATGGCATCCCCACCACTTCGGGAGTCCTCGAGGATTCGTGCCGCTCCCTGAACGAACCATTCTTTACACGGGTCAACAAAAATCGTCCCATGGTCCTGTTGAAGATGGCCAGCACACTTGATGGCCACATAGCTGAGCGGACCGGAAAAAGCAAATACATTACCGGCCCCCAGGCCCTTGAGCGGGTACACCAGCTTCGCAATATACTCGATGCGGTGATCATTGGTGCCAACACCGCTAAAAAGGATAATCCCCGCCTCACCTGCCTACTGGAAGGAGAGCACCGGGATCCGCTGAGGGTCCTGGTAGACTCCTCTCTGGGTTCCTGCACAGATGGGTTGCTGCTCACAACGGAGCTGGCCGGGGGCACCATTGTCTTCACCTCCCGGGACGCCGATCCCGGGATAAAAGAGCGGATTCAGGCCCGGGGTGTCCTCCTCATGGAATCTCCCACGCCAATCCACACACCCATCACCCCGGTCTTTATTCTCGAGCAGCTTCACGCCCTCGGGGTCAACTCGGTGCTCCTGGAGGGAGGCTCTGCCCTTGCGACATCCTTTCTCCTGGCCCGACTTGTTGACAGAATAATGATATTTATGGCCCCCAAACTTCTCGTGGACACCAAAGCACCGCTCATGATTGGCACGGATCACCCCTTCTCCCTGGACATCCTCCCTTCCCTGGTCCAGACCACTGTTGAAATGGTTGGACAGGATATCCTCATGGAGGGTAAGGTGGATTATCCCAAGGAGTGGCCCTGATGTTCACTGGTATCATAGAAACCGTTGGCACCATCTCCTCGATCCGGCAGGATCGGGGGGGCATCCAGATGGAAATCGCCTCAGCGCTTCCTCTGACACAAATAAAACAGGGGGATTCCATCGCCGTGAGCGGCATGTGTCTCACTGTCACCAGCCTTGTTCCTGTCAATCACAGCTTCACCGTGGATGCAGTCCCTGAAACAATCGACAAAACAACCGCCTCCCAGTGGAAACCGGGAACCCGTGTCAACCTCGAGCGGGCGCTCGCCCTTGGGGGCAGGCTTGATGGCCATCTGGTCTCCGGTCATGTGGATGGCACAGCCCGCGTAACCAGAATCCAGCGGCATGGCCCCCAGACAACCCTTTCTGTCACTGTCCCGCGGGAGCTCTTGCCTGCGCTGGCAAAAAAAGGCTCAGTAACCCTTGACGGTGTCAGTCTCACCATTGTTAACATCACCGGCAGCCGGCTGGACGTGGCAGTTATTCCCTTCACCTGGAGCCACACAACCCTCAGTTCGCTGCTGGTGGGGCAGCGGATCAACATCGAGGGAGACATGATCGCCAAACACATCGCCCACATTCTTTCTCTGCGCTGACTTTCACGCGCTGCGTCAATTTTTTTGCCCTTTTTTGGCCCAAAACAGGTATGGTTGTATATGTAAGGGAGAAGCTGGCAACGTCCCCGAAATCACCATGACAGACATCACCTGGCGAAAAGAGTTCAACTATAAAACAGTCCCGGTTGCTGCGGCACTTTCAAAAATCCCCAATGGCAGCACGGTTTTTATTGAGCCAGGTGCCGGTGAACCGCGCTTCCTTCTGGACAACCTCCTGCCCATGGTGGAGTCCAAGGGTCTAAAACTGCTCTTTGGGTGGTCTTTGCGAGCCGCTCCGCTCCTCTCCGCAGACTATTCCCCCAAACCCGCCTATTTCTACATCACCAAAATCCAGCGGGATGCCCTTTCAAGCGGCCATATCGACGCCATTCCCCTGAACATTTCCGAGATCCCCCTGCTGATCAAGAAGAGGCTCATTATCATTGACGCAGCACTTGTCCAGCTGGGTCCCCCGGACGCGCACGGGCAATTGAGCCTGGGCATTGCAGTGGACATCACCCGCACGGCCGTTATGCACGCTACCATGGTCATTGCCCAGGTGAATCGATATATGCCTCGCACCCATGGTTCCTCATTCATTGACTTCCGAAATGTCACCTATTTTGTCAAGGAAAGTGAAGATCTTGCCCAGATCCACCCCACGACGGTCAATACCCAGGTAGAGAAACAGTTGGGCCGTCACATTTCCCACCTGATCCCCGATGGAGCGACCATTCACATCGGGCAGGGACGGGTGCCCACCGCCACCGTTCGCGAATGCTTCAATAAGAAGAATGTCGGTATTCACTCCACCATGATCTCCGATTGGGCCATGGAACTCATCGAGGCCGGCACCGTAACCAACCTGGAAAAGTCCATCCACCGGGGCAAGGTGGTTGCCAGCTTTGCCATGGGCACCCGGCGCCTGTATGAGTTCATGGATGACTCTCCCCTCTTTGAGATGCACTCAGCAGATTATCTCAATGATCCCCAGATTATCACCCGGCACGAACGTTTCGTGTCCATCAGCGGCGCCCATAAAATTGATCTCACGGGACAGGTCTTCAACAAAGAGCGGCCCATTGAATTCTTTTCCCACATCGGCGGCATCGGCGAGATCTCCCGCTCTGCCATCCATGCCCCCGGCGGCCGAAACATTCTGGTCCTCTCCTCCCTGGACAACCAGGGAGAGAGTAATATTATACCGGTGTTTGCCAACGGGGAGGGGTTACTCCTCGGGCGGGCCGATGTGGACTACGTGGTTACGGAGTACGGATTTGCCAGACTCAGGGGTATGTCTTTGCGGGAGCGAAGCCTGCGCCTGATAGAGCTCTCCCATCCAGATGTACGCTCAGAGCTCACAGCTGCAGCGCTCTCCCGCCACTATTTCCCTGCGTCCACCCCCCTGGCATCCCTCTCCCATGGGCAGCTTTCTCCCTGGATCTACAACCAAACCAGGGACAAGCTCTCGGTGCTCGTGAGACGCGCAACCATCGGGGATTTCGACGCCGTCCTTTCACTGTACAACTCCATCTCCCAAAGTGAGCTGTCCAATCGGTTTTTCACCAATGGAACCAACATCAGCCAATACATACGGGACTCCTTCTCAAAAGAATCCCGTTTCACCTTCATCGCCTTTATCCAAAACACCGATGGCGAGAATCCCGCCGGACTGGTGGAGTTCACAATCAACGAACAGAACCAGGGGGAATTCGCACTCCTGGTCTCCACGGCCAGCCGCCGCAAGGGGCTCGGGGATCTCCTGGTCCGGACCTGTGTGGAACAGGCCCGGCATCTGGGCGCAGAGACCATGTCCTGTGAAGTACTGCTCAGCAACAGCTCCATGACAAAACTCATGGGATCTCTCCCCCAACCATGGCAGAAAATCGAGCAGGGCAACTCCCTGACCTACACACTCCTGCTCCGGTAGAGGCCATCCCCCTCCTCTCCCGGTTCGGCATACAGCATACATTTTATTCCATGGGCCATTTATCCGATGCCCAAAAAATATTTCTGGGCTATACTTTCATTACCGATGGACGTCTGTCCTTTGGAAATATGGAGGCATCATGAGACAAACACCGATAAAAACATATTTTCTGGCGTTGCTTTTTGGCGCAGCTCTGACCATCTCCGGATGTGCGGGTTCGTCAAGTGACAACAACGGCAATAATGTCAACAACACCAACAATGTCAACAACACGCACCCCGACTGCCCGGCCAGCGAGGAGTCCGGCTACTGGCTGGTCCCCATTGGCAGCGTATCCTTTGATGTCCCCGTTGGTTCTACTGTCTCCCTCAAGGCGATGGTAGTAAAGGCTGTCGCGGAAGAGACCCAGAACTACGAAGACGGACTCGCAGCCTATTACCCCGTTCACTTTGAAATTATTTCCGCAACACAGGGTGGAGCCCTCTCGGTCACCGACACCACCACCAACGAAGGTGGTATGGTCACCGCCGAGTTCACATCGGACACAGCGGGAGAATACAGGGTACTTCTCACGGCCGACGGGGTCTGCTCACGACAGTATACCATCAATATGCTCACCACCCTGACAGGGCTTGAGCCCCTTGAGAACAACCCCTCCATTACGTACACAAACCGTCGAATCAACCTGGGAGTCAGGGCCTTTAACATGATCCCGGGACAAGGAGAGATGCCCCTCTCCTCCAAAGCAGTGCTCTTTGAGCTGCAGCCTGGCGGAAGTGGTGCAACCCTTGAGGATATCTCGGGGAGTTCCGGATCTTCCCTCACTGTCAACACCGACGTGGGCGGCACAGCCTCCCTCTTCCTCAAGACGGGGTCAACCGCCTTTACCGCGAGCATCCGCGCCACTCTCCAGGATATGAACGTCGAACCTGTCACCATTCAGATTGAAGTACAGGACAGCGGCACCGGTGGCCCCTGTGTTCACAACATCGATTGTCCCCCGGACGCCCCCTTCTGTGACGCTGGCACCTGCATTACTGTTACTGCTGGCGGCCCCTGCACCACAGATGATGACTGCATGGCCCCATACACCTGCCAGGACGACTCCTGCCAGCCTCCCTCCCTGGGAGATCGCTGTGACATCCTCAGTACAACCGGTAACAGTTGCCCTGCAGGCAAGGTTTGCATCGGTGGCTACTGTGTCGAGGAGCCCGGTGACTGCGTCAACAACGACGACTGTCCTGCTGGATTCCTTTGTGAAAATGGCATCTGCGTGGGCGACGGTGGGGATGACGACTGTTTCGCGCAGGGCTGCCCCGATCCCAACGATGTATGCATCGCCGGCAATTGTGTCAACCCTGCGGATTGTGAACTTCAGGACTCTCCCACCCGACTGGGCGGTACATGGAACTTTGACTCCATGCTCCATCTTCGCGATGCGGTGCACCCCTTCCTTGGTGGTATCCTCACGGCCTCCGAGATGCTCCGGGATGTTATCCTGGGCACTTTCAGCATCAACGGCATTCCGGGTTGGCTCATGTCCATCGTCAATGGTTTCCTGCAGGATCTCATCGACGAGTATGTCCCACCGTGGGCTCAGAACCTGATCGTTGCTCTTGGCGACGTCTCCGATATCGTCGATGATATGCGCGTCCTCCATACGGTTAATCTGGTTGGGATGGGCAACGACGAGTACTACGGAACGCAGATTTGGGATCTCATCGAGTTTGAGTACCGCGGCAACTACGTCTCTTCTCCCCCCGAGGATGTCCTGGGGTTCCAGGTCATTCCCCAGGACTTCACATCGCGGGAGATCTGCGGCACTTTCTACATCGACCGGTACTATGTTGAGAACGTCGTAGGTGGTCTTATCGCCTGGGCTATCGACGTGGTTGTGACCGGTGTCACGTGTTCATCCGGCGGCACCTGTTACTACAGCCTTGAAGATGCACTGGAAGATCTCATTGATTGTGACTCCATTGCCTCCGCCATCGATGATCTCGTGTACTCCATGTTTGATTGGGCACCCTCGGTGTACGATCCCATCTACTCCGTGTGCGACAGCAATAAACAGAACGCCATTGACGGAATCATGCAGGCGCTCAATGATATCACTGTCACACTGAACCTCCTGAGCCTCCAGGGCGTATCACCCATTGTGGACAATAACCACATGAACCCCGGCCGCTGGTACGGGACACTCACGGGCGGCAATTTCGACGGCGATTTCACCGCCGTCAAGCAGTAGTTCACTCCAATCCCCCCCCGCAATAATTTTTGTCAATCCGCGGTCTTTCAACTTTGCATATCACCTCAATTCGTTGAGAGACGCGATTTTTCTTCCTCGACAAGCCCCCGATCCTGGTCTATAGTATAAAGCCGCGGAGTGTTTCACTCTTTGGCTTATAGATTACTGACCAATATCAGGCCACCAGGCCTCCTGCGAGGATGCTCATGCGCAGTTTCACTCTTCTTTTCATCACTATTTTCTCTCTCTTTTGCTTCGGGGCCTGCAATCAAAAGGACGACACCAGTAATAATGGCTTTAACAACAGTCAGAACAATCAGAACAATATCGTAAACGAATGCGATCCCGATGGAGATGAAGACAATGACACCATCTCCAACGGTCATGAAGGGTGCATGTACCTCACCGATACCGACGGTGACACCATCCCCGACTATCTCGACACCGATTCCGACAACGATGGCATCCGCGACGCCATTGAAGCCGGAGACACTGACCTCCTCACTCCCCCCCGCGACTTTGATGGGGATGGAGATCCTGATTACCGCGACACCGATTCCGACAACGACGGCGTGGAAGATGGATTTGAAGATCGCAACTTCGACGGCAAGCTGGGCACTTGTGAAAAAACATGTGTCTACGGAAGCGAGCTGGAGGGCGAGACCTGCGGTCCCGGGCAGTACTGTCTGGGTAACGGGAGCTGCTCCCCCGCCGTGTCCTTTGACTGTGCCATGGGCGAGACCGATCCTCTCAACACAGACACCGACGGTGACGGTGTGCCCGATGGCGACGAAGGCACCTTTGTCTGTAACCCGGCCTCGGAAACCAACCCCTACGGCAGAAAAGATGTTCGCTTCGTTCAAATGGACTTCATCAAAGTTGGACTTGAGACCGAAGCGGTGGCAACCAACCTGGTCATCAGCGATGCGACAGGCCACGAAGATGCCCTTACCCATGACCTGGAGAGTACAGCTGCTGAAGTGGCTGGCTTCACACTCACCATGGATTTGGATGAGTCCATTGCAGATCATGAGAGTATTGACGCAAATTTTGTTGCCATCAAGTCTCACATTGTGAGCGCGCTGGGTGGGGAAAATGCTGTCATCATGCGCGCAAGCGGCTCTAAAACTCTCTCCCATGAAGAGTATCCCACTTATGTGAATGCGATCTTTGATGTGAGCACTTCAGGGGTCAACGCCATTGAATTGAGGAATCAACTCATTGGGGCCATTATGCGTAGATCACTGAGTAACTTCACGGGGTTGCCCGACACAGGTCAACTTTGGTCGCCTACTGGCAGTAATTTTGTTATCTCCCTGAGTGTTCAAAAAGCTGAACCAAAAAAATGGAACGGGACCGAGTGGGTCATCAGCGATCAATATCTCGTGATTCAGGGCGGCGTGACCAGCCTCTCCAATTACACCAACCCTTCCTACACCTCCATCATGAATCTCGACGATCTCTCCAACTCAACAGGGTACGCCGGATTCAGTGCCAGCGAAGAAACCGAATGCGAACCATACTCGGTGGGCACGGTTCCTGTTGCAGACATCATCTGGGTCATCGACGAATCGGGCTCCATGTATGACAAACAATCTTCTGTGGCATCCAACGCAGTGGACTTCTTCAACCGGGCCATCGCCTACGGTCTCGATTTCCGAATGGGCGTTGTGGGTGTCGGCGAGGACCAGGTGAAGCTCTGCACGGGACAAAACGAGTCAGCCGACTACTTCCTCACCCCATCCGACCTCAATCGCTTCCAGCAGTGCGTTATGGAGCCCAATGGTGAGTATCCCGCCGAAGGTGGCAGTGAGTATGGTATCACTACCGGATATAACGCCATCATGAATCACCTTCCCCGTGTTGCCGCCAACCCCGGAAAAATCCGGCCCAACGCGCAGCTCGTGGTGATCTATGTCTCCGATGAACGGGCCGAAGAGTTGAAAGAATTCTGTGGCGGGTCAGAATCCTCGGGCATGGACAATATCGATCCTACCTGCATGTGGAGCCAGATTGGACCCACTATTCAGCAATTGAATGGAGAAACGGGCACCGGCGGAATCGGCAAGGCACATGCCATTATCGGTCCTCCACCCAACGGCTGTGACTCTGCTGTTCAGGTTGGTCAGGGCTATCTCGACATCGTTCAATATCTGGGCGGCCAGGTGGGTTCCGTCTGCCAGACCAACCTCGGACCCACACTCCAGGTTATTATCGAAGACATCGTCGCTTCTTCCTCACCAGTGCGTCTGGCCCATGTGCCCATCTCTCTCTCCATCGCCGGCGCAAAAGATGGTATCGCGTTGGAACGAAGCCGATCCAACGGCTTCGATTATCGAGCCAGCGCCAATGCGATAGTGTTCATTGGACAGACCTTCGATCCGAACCACCCGTCTGAAATTCTTATCAGTTACTGGCGATGGGTAACCGACGTGGTTCCCGTAGACTAACCCCCAATACTTCAGGATTATTTATGAGCCTAAGCCCCATTGACAGTGCCGAATTGCCGTTTCCCCTCGGTACGGTTCTGGAGGACAAGTTCATCCTGGAAAAACTCCTTGGCCGCGGGGCCATGGGTCTTGTTTATCTTGGCTATGATCGCTTCCTGGAGCGACATGTGGCCATCAAAGTACTGAAGAGCAGTCACCTCTCAAAAGACAGCATAGAGCGCTTCCGAAAAGAAGCGGTCACCATGGCGACTATCAACCATCTTAATGTCATTCAGATCTATTCCTTTGGCGAAAAAGCGGGAAATTACTATTTCGTCATGGAATATCTCAAGGGCAACACCCTCATTCATTTTATTGATTCGTTCTATAAACATGGCGGGTATATCCCCCTGGATGTTGTCATCGGCATCATCTCGCAGATCTGCTCAGGACTAGGGGCTGTTCACAAACGGGGTATCGCCCATCGTGATATCAAGCCGGCAAATATTCTCATTTCCGAAGAGACCTACCATGTGGCTATCACCGACTTTGGTCTCACTTCACTTAATCCCCTCAAAAACGATAATTTTGTCGAAGGCACTCCTCTGTATCTCGCACCGGAGGCCATAAGGGGGAAAACTCGTGACACCCAGATGCTTCATATGGCCGATATTTACGCGGTTGGATGCATTTTTTACGAGTTGATAACAGGCCACCCGCCCTTTGAGAGTGACAACGTTATCTCTTTGCTTAACGAGCATGTGAAGAGTGAAATCCCCAAGGCTACCGAGCTGCGCCCCGATGTTCCTTCCTATGTAGATGACATTATCGTTCGAGCCATGGCCAAGGATCCGGTTAATCGGTATCGTACCTGCGAAGATTTTAAAGAAGAGCTTCTCAATTTCCGCATGCCCTCAAAAGAGAAACGTATTGTTCGCCCTTATCTGCTCATTTTTGACATGGGACATACTGGCGAACAGGTTGCAATGTTTATTAAAAATCAGAACCAATCAATAAATATTGACCTCATTTCAGACCAGAATGAGGCTCTCGCAATCGCGCTCAATGATAAGCCCGATACCATTGTCATGGTGGAAAACAAGGGAGAGTATTCCCTTTTGGAGCTTTGCTCCCTGCTTCGCCACAGTCGCATACCCATTTTTCTGTACTTGAAGAATAAAGAGAGCTCCATGGAGTTTCTTTACAAAGAGATGGGCGTCGCCCAAATATTTGCCCCTCCTGTTGATATGTATCTTCTGGCCGAGACCGTGACCAACACAATCGCCGAATCTTGTTCCATCTGAACAAAACGCAGCACCCTCACTGGCGCCCCTCATCAAGCTATTAACACAGTAGTTTCTCTGACAGCCCCCTTGATCATTTCATGAGACCATACTTCCGGCAGAGGCGTGTTCGAGAGCAGGCCAAGGATAATTGTCGCGGTCGTCACCATCACACGAGCGGTGCCACTCATTATTTGTCCCTGTGATTTCGTATTACGTTGGGCTATGTGAAAGAGCAGAGGAGAAGCGGTGGGGTACGTGGATCAACCACCAGGCTGAAGAGTCCAGGCATACGCTACGCGAGCGAGACCGCCCTGCGGCTGGGGGAATTTCCAGGTCGTAAGACGCCCACAGATACAATGCCCTACCTTGGGTATTGCAAGGTTCTCAGTAACACTGCAGCTCTGAACACGACCGGTAGTATTGATCATGAAACTCACACGTACGGTACCAGCCAGTTTATCGTTGGCCATGAGGCCTTTCTGATAGCAGTGATGAACCTCACGACGGTGGGCACGGATAACCGCGCGAACCTCGTTAGGATCCAGTTTACCGAAAACTGCAGCACTACCGGAGCGGACGGAGATTGAACGACGACCAACGCCGCCCATCTTTCCGAATCGACCACCGAGTCCGCCACCGCCACCGATGCCGATACCACCGAAACCGGTGCCGCCACCGCCGCCGATGCCGAGACCACCGCCGCCGCCACCGCCGCCAGCACCACCACGACCGCCGAACCCACCGTCCATGGCTTCGCCGTCGGGATCACTGTCGCCGAGGTGGTCATCAAAGTCCTCAGTCTCCTGACCGAATACCGTGTTTGACGCCGTAAGGGAGGCAGTCATAGCAGAGATTTGTGAGGCAAGAACATTTGCAACACCCATGCCCTGAGGACCAGAGATGCGGGATAGTCCAACGCCTGCGCCACCCTGACCGGGGGCCGTCTTGTTACGAGGATCCCGGGGAGTCGCAGCGTCTTTATCCTTGGTCTTGGAGAGCATTTTTTTGTAGATGTCTTTTTGCTTGTCCTTGTCTTTGATCTTCTGCTGTTTGGCCTCTTTCTTCT
Source organism: Myxococcota bacterium (assembly GCA_018821745.1). Taxonomy (GTDB): domain Bacteria; phylum Myxococcota_A; class Polyangia; order HGW-17; family HGW-17; genus SZUA-580. The sequence continues at coordinate 18,124 of JAHJLU010000114.1, forward strand.
TTTTAGCGATAAGGTCTGGGCTTTTTATGATCGTATTGACAGTCACTTCCTGCTGATCAGGGTCGGTGCTGAAAAGTTCGTCCTTGGAAACGTAGTTGGCGTAATAGGCAAGCCCGGTCACAACAGCGATCCAGATAGCGAGCTGGACGTAAAACACCTCTTTGGGTACGGTGAAGGGGAGGACCAGTTTGGGCTGGGGAACAGAACTTACTATCCATTTGTAGGGTCCCATTCTCAGTTCGGCAACATGGTTATCAGGGATTGGCCAGTCTGTCGTACCGGGAAGATCTGTGGCTGCCTCAGCCTGTCCCATCTGCACCAGCTCCGTGAGCATGTATTTGTTGCCGCTCGGATCCGTTACAGAGCCCTCCATTTTGTCTGTAAACCGCAAATGGTAACTGGTGTTTCTGTCGGAATACACCATGGGGAATTTGTGCACAGGAAGATCTTTTGAGGAGCAATGGAACAGCGCACTTGGATCTTCACCGATGGTGTAGTTGGCAAGCATTTTCTTGCGCTTGTATATGCCGGCCGTTCCTGAAAGGAAGAACCCTGCGCCCAGAAGGGAAAGCAGGATAAAGGCCATCTCGACACCAATGTCGCCCTTTACTTTCGGTACGAACTTATCAGAGAGTCCCTGCTCCTTGGCGATTTCTTTAATGATGGTGTTGACCGCTTCCTCTTCGTTGACGATGGCAATGGATTTGTATCCCATGAAGAAGCCGGAGGCCATAAGAAGCAGGCCGAGCACGATAAA
>JAHJLU010000115.1 GCA_018821745.1 Myxococcota bacterium
GTGAAAAACGGGTCAAAAATAGAAGCAACAGCTTCGGCAGCTATGCCTCCCCCTGAATCTGAAACGCTGAGGGTCTGGAAGAGTCCTTCCTGCCCCAGGGAGAAGATTATCCTGGGATCTGGTGTGTCCTCCATGGCCTGCACTGCGTTGAGCACCAGATTCAGGAGGACCTGCTTCAGTTTGTCTTCATTACCCAGTACGGGGGGTAGATCGCCGGGGGGATCAAAAATAATGGCAACATGGGGCGCCATGGTCGCTACCATGGGGATGATTTTCTTGACTATCTCCGAGAGACGCAGCTCGCCCAACTGGATATGTTCGCTCCGGGAAAACTCTAAAAAGGTGTTGACGGTTTTATTCAGCCGCTGGGTCTCCTCGGTGATAATGGAGAGGAACTGCTTCATCTCGGTACTCTGAATAGATTCGTCATCTTGCAGAAGTTGTGCCGCTCCACGGATCGCTCCAAGAGGGTTTCGGATCTCGTGAGCCAATCCTGATGCCATTTTTCCCAACATGGCCAGGCGCTCCTGTTCTCGGGCCCTTTTGTAGCGAGCGGTGTTCTCCAGGGCATTTCCGATTTTTTTTGCCAGCTGTCGGAAGACCATGACATCTGACTCGGTAAAGGGGTCCCCGACGGGCGTGTCTCTGAGTGTAAGGACTCCCGCGAACTTGTTTTGCGAGCGAATAGAGATTGCGAGATCGCATTGCAGGAGATCCATGGATTCCAGGATTGCCTGGAGATTCTCCACCCCCAGCGAAATGGACCACCCCCGCTTCAGCCGATCCAGCTCCTGCTCGACCTCCTCCTTGAGCACATAGGGACTGAACGAGAGGCGCTCCACAAGCTCTCTGTGTGAACCGACGGAGATGGAATCCGGTGCGGTTATCCCTGCCATGGCAAGCTGGGACAGGTGCACCCGGTCATTATCGAGAAGAAAGAGTCCACAGCCCTCGATGCTGTCAGACTCGTGAAGCTTGTCCATCACCACCGCCGCCACGGAATTCTCCGACTCCCAGACAAACTCCAGCTCAAGCTCAACTGCGGCGATAGTCTGTGCAATTGCCTTGCGCCTCCAGAAAAAGAACTTCACCCACTCGCCCGAGAGCTTTTCAAATGGCTCCATAAGCAGCAGAACAATAATGGAGCCCACAAAAATACTGATGAGAAGGAGCTCTCGAGAGTCGATGGGGATCCAAAAAATGAGGCCGAAATAGACCATGGAAATCAATGTTATAATTCCCACTAGAATGCCGGTTCGGGTCAACAGTTCGTGGAGATCCATGAACCTGCGCTGGAGAATAGTCTGTCCGAGAAAATAGATATAGATGCCGGCGACGCCATGTCCAAGATAGAGCATTTTCTGACCCAGAATCGTCGAATGGGTCACCAGAAGGAAAGAGACAAACACCGCGCTGGAGATTGTCAGATACTGCAACCGCTTGCGAACAAAGGATGCATGGGTTGTTCGAATGATATGGGTGATGGAGGCGAAAACAGAAAAAGCTGAAATGATGACGTGACTCAGCACGATTGCCGGGACGATTCTGTGGCTGAGTGTCATTGTCCGGATACTGTCAAACACAATCACTGCAACCGCCAGAAAGGTTAAAACCAGATAGTATCGGGATGCACCGGTACCACCTTTCCCGAACAAAAAGAGCCTGAAGAACCAGGAGGCCGTAAGGCCGGCGATGACGGCGGCGATGAACCGCAGGTTGCTCAAATAATGATTGGAGGTGGCCATCATCAGGCCATATAAAAAAAAGTAGAAGAACAGGGAAACGGTATAGGTGAAAAACGCTCTGTTGATAAAAGCTTTTTGGTTCTTCAGAAGAACTGACAACCCCGTGACAAAAATGATTACTGAGGTAATGAGGGCGGCAAATGCAGAAGGGATTACTTCATAGGTCACGGTTTATTTTTGCTCGGCCCAGATTTTTACCAGCTCGACGAGCGTCCGGACCGTGATTTCCATATCCTGGGCTGAAATCCACTCTTTTGTACTGTGGAAATTATGACCACCAGTAAAAATATTTGGCGTGGGAAGTCCCATGGCGCTCAGTCGTGCCCCGTCAGTACCGCCGCGGATTATCCCCTGTTCGGGGTTGAGTCCAACACGCTTTACGGCCTCCAGTGCATGATCCATCACTTCGGGATATTGATCGATGTGATACCGCATGTTCCGGTACTGTTCCTTGACCTCTACCTGAATGTCAGCCTTGGGGTGCCGGCTCTTGAGATTGGATATGATTCCATACATCTCTTCTTCAAGGGCGTGGAGGCCACTTTCCTCAAAATCACGGATGATGAGCTTAA
>JAHJLU010000116.1 GCA_018821745.1 Myxococcota bacterium
ATTATAATTAAATTTGTGAACAACTGAAAACATCAAGGGAAATGCCACATGGAGGGACGAGGCGGTGAATGATTAACTGAAATATATCAACGTTTAAACGATTTTCTCATAAATTCCGTTTACTCTGACTCCAGGGTGCCTAAGAGATCCACGAACCCCTTTGGCGGAGGAGAGAATCATGGCAATTATAATCGGCAATGAAAATGAAGCCCGGCTGCTGCTGCGTTTGATGGTTTACAGCAAATTTCAACTGCACCCCGGGAGAATTGTCCGAAAAAGCGGGCTGGGAGAAATATGGCACAGCCAGAAACTCCCCGACGAGAAATTTACGGCGGCGGTAATGTTTGCGTGTGGACAGGGGTGGGTGGAAGAGCGTCAGGGATGGGTGAAGTTAACGCCTCAAGGGTATTACGAAGCCTGATGCATATTGGCTCCGAGCGCCGGCTCTCTTTTGTGAGGCAACCGAAATTTTTGTGCCACCTCCTTTGACATGATGCGGTCGGTGGGCGTGGCCCCTCCCCGGGAACTCCTTTGGGTATACAAAAAAGGATTGCTGTGTAACAATAGGGATGTGGCGGCCATTATTCAAAGCGCCTGCCCAGGAGGATTCCCCATGAAACGTCTGGTCCCCTTTCTTCCCGTTATTTTCCTGCTGTTTGCTGCCTGCGATGACGGTGGCCCCGAGCCCGAACCCTATTGTGGCGATGGGATCGTCAATGATGTCAGTGAAGAGTGTGATGGAACAGTGGAGGGAGACGACTCCTGTCTTTCCCTTGGGTATTATGGTGGAACGGTGACCTGCTCGGATTCCTGCACCCTTTCCCTCTCACAGTGTGAAGCAGCCGGGAGGTGTGGCGATCACGTCGTGAATGAGGGGGAGACAGAGGAGACCTGCTGCGAAGACACCGGGTGTTCGACAGGAATTTGTACGGTGGATGGGTGTGTCCCATTGTGGCAGGGAGATTGCCCCCTGGAGGGTCAGTGCAGTTCTGAGCAGCCATGGTATTGTGAGGTCGATGATCTTCCCACCTATGATTGCGGGGAGTGTGGGTGTGGTGGTTCAGGGGAGTGTTTCTCCGAGGTCTGCTATGAGACATGGGAGATGGATGCCCAGCGCTCCAGCTATCTCCTCCCCATGGATAAAGATCTGGACTGGTATTTCACGTTAGTTGACAAGATTATGGATCCCGATGCGTTTACCTTTTCGGAGTTTTCAGTGGCGGTGCAGGAACGGCTTATCGAGGAAGAACGCATTGTAGCCATTCTCTTCGGGGAGTCCCATGGTTCCCTTGACGAGCAGAATGTCAATATGCAACTGATGAGGGACCTCATCGGGAATGGGTGGCTCATTACGTCAATGGGAATGGAAAACAATGGCAGCCCCCTCCTTGATGCCACCCAGACCGGGCAGTTCTCCATGGTTATCGACGGCATCTCTGGAGATCTCACCAATACCTCCTACTGCAACGCTGCGGCGGACGCCATTGAAGGGATGGTCAACTATCGGGACGGGCTCTATTTTATGTACACCGGGTCAGGTCACACCTCCCGTGAGATCGCCCGCTGGGCAATGCACTGGGGTATCTGCGGATTTCCCCATACGGCTGAGTGCGTGCTGCGTGAGTCACGTATGGCGCTGACCCTCATCGCCTTTGATCCCGACATCTGGATGACCATGACGGATCAGATTCTCATGTGGCGCGTGGGTGACTTCTATACATCCGTCGATGACGTGACCACGACCCTTGATCAGACCGTGGGGAGATGGAACACCAGCTTCTCCACCCATGATTACGAGGCTGCCTATGAGGCTGATGCCAATGACACCAGCGTGAATGTCCGCCTGGTCCCCTCGGATGTGAACGATGATGTGTGGTTCGCCTTCTTCCCGAGACCTGGTCGGCAGCCCTGGCTCACCATGGGATTTCGCACCCTGTGGCAGGATACGGACATCCGTGATTATCTCTGGGCTCACCAGATTAAACCCGGAAACTGCAGTGTCTCCTGGAATTTCACGCCGGGCAGTGAGGAGCTCACCTATTTCTGCGGAGTTGACGCATTCGAGATTGAGGCCCACGTCGACGGGGTGACCTTCGAGTTGCTCACCTACACCCTGGCCAAATGAACCCCGTTTAAAAATTCGTGGAAAATAACCCTTGTCTCTGGTATGGTCGGGTATTGAAAAAATGTTGTTTCAATCATTTCCACCCCATCGGAGGTCTTCATGAATAGGAATTTTGTTTTTATTATTCTTGCTGCATTTGCTTTTACCCTGCTCTCTTCCAGTTGCTTCTTCCGTCCCCGGTCCCATCGCCGCGGGTACGTCTGCCATCGTGACAACCGTGGCCGCAAGGTCTGTAAACGCCATGCAAAGAGACATCACAAGAAACATCGCAGACGGTAATCCTGTTTTGCACAGCCCTGTATTTCCTCCCTCCTCCTTCTTTACTCTGAAATCAGCTTGAGAAATTGAGTCATTACTGTAACAATGCGATACCCTTTTTGTTGTTTCCCCGGAGCATTGCCATGCGTATTTATTATTGCCTCGTTGTTCTTGTTTTATTTTTCAACTCCTGCAAAAAAGAAGAGGTGAAAAAGGCTGATCCCCTCGACAACCTCGACGCCAAAGAGCTCGCTGCCCGTGTGAAAGGGAAGACCGCGTTCAAGGCGGTACAGGCACTGAGACGGCGATGCAACAGCGAAGACAAGGAGGCATGCTTTTATCTCGGCCAGGCCATGGAGGCGTGGAAGCAACGCGGAACGGAGCGAGCCTCGGCGGAGAAGTGGTATGCCAAGGCCTGTGACCTCAAAGACGGAAAGGCCTGTTTTGAGGCGGGGCGCTTTAACACGCTGGGCAGCCATGGTGCCCCCGTAGTCCGCAAGACGGGGCTCAAATTTTTTGATCGGGCCTGTATGCTGAAGGTCTCTGCGGGGTGTGTATGGCGTGACTACCTCACCGGTCTCTGGGAGGATGGTCCGGCGCGGACACAGATGACGAAGAAACTCAACACCGCCTGTTCTGCACAAGACCTGCTGGCCTGTTCTTTTGCCGGGCGGCTCATGGGGCTCTCGGCGAAAACAGTGGGTGAGCTCGAGAAAGTCCACTCGATGCTCTCAAAGGCCTGCAGGGAGAAATCTGTCAGGGCCTGCACCTATCTGGGAGAATTCCTCGAAAAGAATCGCGACATGAACACCAGCGGTGCGGCGATGACGGGCCACCTGGAGCGCGGCTGTAAACAGGGCGTCCCCGAAGGCTGCCTGGGTCTTGCCAAGGTGTTTATGGAGCAGGCAGGGGAGATGAAATACACCCCCAAAGTAGTTGAGTTAATGGTTGAAGCCTGCATGCTGGGAGAACTGAACTCCTGCGCTACCCTCTCCACTCTCTACTACGACGGCAAAGTGTTGCCGGTCTCCTATGAGTCTTCCCTCTTTTATGCCCGCCGCGGGTGCAGCGGGGGGAACGGTGGCTCGTGCCTGCTGGCGGCACGGATTTTTCGGTTCGGCCAGGGAATCAAGCCCAACTTTGACGAGTCCCTGAGATATCTGAAAGAGTCCTGCTCGCTCCGAAATTGGGAGGCATGTATTGAGGCCGGGCAGATTTTTCTCAACTCACCCAAACCCTATCACAACGTGAAGGCCGCCATCGATCTTTTTGACAAGGGTTGCAAGAACAAGAACCTGCCCAGCTGTGCCGAGCTGGGGATTGTTTTTGAAGGAACTGATCCCGCCAAGGCCAAAGTTATCCATGAGGCCGCCTGCGAGAAGGGGGAACTTCGCTCCTGTAACCGCCTGGGGACTATGTTGCTGGCGGATGAAGCCTCTCTGAAAAAACATGGCAAGCTCGCCCGCAAAATTTTTGAGAAGACGTGCAATCTCAAGGATGGCGAAGGCTGCTTCCAATTGGGCTCTCTGTATGAAAGGGGCATCGGTGTCCCCAAATCTCACCGCCAGATGATCACGCTCACTAAAAAGGCCTGTGAACTCAAACACGCCGACGCATGCGGAAAACTTTCCTTCATGGACTTCAAGAAGCACGAGGGAAAGAAGGGGGAGGTCGCATCCAAGAGCAAGGGAAAGGCGGCTTTTATCATGCAGCAGGCCTGCGACAATGGCAGTTACCGATCCTCTATTATCTGGGGCAGGCCTACGAAAAGGATGGAAACAAGCTGCTCGATATTTACACCATTCAGAAAGCTGAGGCGCTGTATACCAAAGCATGCCGAGGGCAGATCGCCGAGGCATGTGAGGGGCTTAAGCGAATCGAGCGTGATCGGGCTGTTAAAGAGAAAAAGAAAGACATACCGCCGAAGAAGCGTTCAAAACGCTGAGTAATGCACACTCCATTGGATGAGTGACCCCTGGACCAAGGTCATTGCAATTCTTCCTTCGGGTGATACTATCGGCACATTACCCTGACCAACGAGGTGCATCATGAAAAAGACCCTGACCATTCTTATCGCGCTCTCTGTTCTCTCCTGTTCCAAGGGGAAAAAAGACAAAGTTGACCCTGAGAAGGCTCCCAAACCCATGGAAATGGCCCCCGCCATGGCAGTCAAAACTCCCCCTCCGGTGGTAAAAAAGGCCCAGACTCCATGCGAGAAGGCGCTGAACACACTCAATAAATGCCTCGTCAAACCGCCGCTCTCTGCGAAGATATCCCTCAGACTCGTGGCACAGTGTGAGCACATGGCCAAGGGGGAAAATGCATTGTATAAAAAAGATGTCCAATGCCTGGCCGCTGCTGATGGCGACTGTGGAAAGGTTGAGATCTGCCTCTCCCCCAAGACCAAGCCCGTCTGTGAAATCTTTGCGGACACCCGCATCAAATGCCGTCGTCGTGAACTGAAGGACTCCCTCAAGGC
>JAHJLU010000117.1 GCA_018821745.1 Myxococcota bacterium
GCAACAACATTATTCCAGACCCATCAATGCAATCGGACCTTCCCCCCAAAGACAAGGTCGTCGGGACAGCGGAGCCGGCGCCGCCCAATTTAGCTCCGAGGAAAAACATTGCCGCCTCCCAGAAGATGAAGACCATCGTTCCGCCAAGTGGCCTCCCCGAAATTAAAGACTGAACCCAAATCACTGTGAGAGTATGGAGAGTATGGAGAGGGCGGAGACGGCACCCCCATGGCCCATCTGTCTGAGAATTTTCCGGTGTCGTGGAGAGAGCTCCGGGGGGATCTCCTGCTTTCGGCTGAACAGAGTGACTCCGTGCAGGTCTTTCCACGGCAGTTTCCCCGTGAGAGCGAAATGAAGCGTCAGTACCAGCGAATAGAGATCATCTTCCTGATTTTCCTTTACGGACTTTAGCTGGTTGAGAGACGCAAAACGCAGGAGCCCGTGGGAACCATCCCGGGAAGTTTTCCCCATGGGACGTGCTATTCCGAAGTCGCTGAGGAGCCACTCATTATTGACTCTGAGCACATTCCCGGGGTGGATGTCCCTGTGGAGCCACCCCCTCGCGTGAATCTCGTCAATACCTTCACACATTGAACGAAATGCCCCAAGGCCCTCGGCCTGTGCTGCCCCTGAGAGCCCATATAAATCCCCCATCGCCAGGGGAAAAACCAGGGCCGTCTTGCTGTGCCACAGGCCCGTAACCAGAGGATGCAGAATTCCGGGCACCCCTCGCATGCGTTGAAGCGCCTCAAGCTCGGTGCTGCCCTGCCCCGGAAACTTTATAACCACATCGAGCTCATGATACACGCCGTTGAACATTGTACCGTTTTCCCCGTCATGCATCAACGTGTTGACCGAGAGATCTTTCAGTTCATTCTTCACAGGTCCCATGGCCACCTCCTAGTTGGCGGGATCCCCGACAACTGACACCTTCTTTCCACGGCAGCTCCGGAGATAACTCCTTTTCCCATGAGCAACGCAGACTCGAAAAGTCAAAAAGATTGTGGTCCATAAGGTTACTCACCTTGATATTTCCCGTTGCAGAGAGGAGATGCTGCCCCGTCTCTGGGAATTCACCCTCCATCAGCCTCACGAGGTCCTTCATTTTCTTTCGCTGGCTCGATGAAATCCACCGGGCACCGGGGCAGGAACACGGGCCCACGATGGGTGCCTCGCAAAGCTCGGCATATTGTGCAATATCCCGCTCCCTGAGATAGAGCATGGGCCGGATGAGTCTGTTCCTGCCGTCATCCGCCAGCAACACCGGTGGCATGGACTGCAGTTTTCCTGTGAAGAAAATGTTCATCAGCAGGGTCTCCACCGCGTCATCGGCGTGATGCCCCAGTGCAAGAACTGCCTGCTCCTGGTGTGCCACATCATAGAGAATCCCGCGACGAAACCGGGCACACGCGCTGCAGGGCGATTTGCCCTCGGGGACCACTGCCTCGCAGGTCTCCTGGATATTCGTTGGCATCAACCGCCAGGGTATCCCCCGGGCAACCATCCATGACTCTATCCTCCTGACATCCTCCGGGGGAATCCCCTGGTCCAGCGTAATAGTGTCGAGGGTGAAGTCAAAAGGGACACGAGCTCTCAGGCGGTGTAAAAGCAGCGCCAGCGTCAGGGAATCCTTCCCGCCGCTGACCCCCAGCAATATCTTGTCACCTGGCCTGATGAGGTTATACCGGCGATTGAGCCAGCCTACTTTCTGAAGCAGCTTTTTCTCCAGTTTTGGTGGGCGCGCGATTTCTTTTGCCAAGGCATCAACTATCCTTTCACAGCAGCGTCAGAATCCAGAGTAACAGATTTGTCACTAAAAGTGGAGCCATGAGTCCCATGGGATAGATGGCCGCGTAGGTGATGGCCGAGCTCTCCTGCCCTGTCATGTTGTTGGACATCTCCAGTGCCGGCGTGCAGGCAATTGACCCTGTTGTAATCGCAAGCACATCGATGATGTTCTTCTTCAGAATTTTTCTGCCGATGAACAGCGCCGCCAAGAGAGAAGCCAGGATAGCAATCACTCCGGTGATCGCGGCATATACGCCCTGTATGGTGATTCCCTGGGCCAGCCCCTTCCCAGAGGCAGTCCCCAGTGCAGCCATGAAGAGCATGAGCCCGAGCCGCTTCAAATCGTGGTTGGATTGTGGCGACATGGTAAAAATAACCGGGCCCACACGCCCTGCTCTCCCCGCTGCGATCCCGGCGATGAGGATTCCGCCCGGGACACCGATGGAGAAACCGCCGAACATGGGGATTGACCCCAGCAGCCCGCCAATGGCCATCCCGATGAAAACGGGGAAAAACTCCTGCTTTCCAAAGCTCTGGATGTCATTACCAAGGGCGACGGTCAATTTGGCGAGGGTATTTTTTCGGGCGACCACCGTCACCTTGTCACCATAAAGGAGCACAGAGTGGGGAGAAACAGGGAGGTTCAGCCCACCTCGCCTGATCCGGGTGACAGTTGCACCGAAGCGTTCCTGCAGCATCAACCGGTTCAACGGGATCCCTATTACGGATTTATTGGTGATCAGGATCCGCCGATCCGCCATGAACCGTTTTTTCGTCCGGTGGGGTATTACCTGCTCCTTCTCCGAACCCAGGACCGTGACCCCAGCCATGATTTGGCTCTCCGTACCAGCGATTTCTACGATATCATTCAGTTGGAGCTCAACCTCGGGATTGGGAGAGATGAGCTTCCCGTCACGGAGGATGCGCACCAGTGTAATACCCGCGAGATGGGTCAAATCCAGCTCCCTCAGTGTCCTGTTGACTACTCCCGGGTTCATTACCGAGAAACTCTTCGTCACCATGGGAGGGTACTTTTTGTTCTGCTCATCGTGAAAGCGGCTGACTTCCTCAGGGACATTCACCCTGGTCAGTTTTGGCACCAGCGCAGTAAAAAACATGACAGCCATGAATGAGAAGGGGTAGACCAGACCAAACGCCTTGGCTGCGTCCACCCCGTTGGCGTTCAGGGCGGGAATGAGCGCGAGCGCACTGTTGTATGCACCGCTGTAGACTCCAGCCAGACTCGCCCCTGGGACACCCAGCAATTTCCCCACAACCAACGCAGCCACCATTCCCGCAATACTGACCGAGAGGGCGATCAGGGAGAAGCCGAGGCCATCCCGCTTGAAGCTTTCGATAAAACCGGGGCCAATCTGGAGGGCTATCCCATAAATAAAAAAGGCTACGCCCAGATCGACAAAGACCGGGTGTACCGTATGACCGAACCACCCGAAGACCATTCCTGTGAGGAGCAGTCCCATACTCTCCAGATAGAAACCCTTAATGGGAATAGAGCCTATGGTCGCACCAACGGCAAGTATCAATAACGTAATCACAAAACTACTCATAACCGCACCTTTATGTCACGACCCTCACAAGGGGCAGTGACACGCGCCCTCTATATGCTTACACAGAGAAAATAATCAACCCTTCTTTTTACCTGATTCCGGTTTTTCCCATGGAAGCGGTCAGCGGGTAATCTGATGAAAGAGCGCAAGGTTATGACTGAGGAGCTTTTTCGGAACCGTCTCTTCAATGGTCTGGACAAAGTGCTCAACGGTCACTCCGGGGACAAGCCCCTCGTGGGCTATGGTCGCCAGAAGAGCCATATTTTGCATTCTTGTGTCGGGAAGTTCTGGGATATGGACCGCAATCTCCCGTGCCTTGAGCAAGGCACCATTTGCGGCTATCCCTTCTTTGATTTGGGTGGTTTTACCGCTCATCCTCGTGGCCAGCGGCTGCCACTCCGTGTCGTAGTAAACCAGCGTGCCCCCGGGCCGAAGAAAAGTCGTAAGCCCACGCAGCGCCTCATTTTTTTCCAAAGCAACGACCAGGTGAGCCTCCCCTTCGGGGATCAGGGCCGAGAAGACTTCTCCGACGCGGACCATGGACTGAACGGTCCCTCCCCTCTGGGCAAGCCCATGGGTGTCTACACCGATCACTTTCTGTCCCGAACGATCGATGCTCCGGATGAGGATATTACTGAGAAGACCAATTCCCTGACCGCCCACTCCTATAAGATAAATATTGAAAACAGACATTATTGCTCCCCCTTTCTTGTAATATCCAAAGCCTTGGTGGGACAAGTCTGGAGGCAGGAACCATCACCGATGCACAGGTCTTCATTCACCGAAACGCTGCCGTCAGCGCCGGCGCTAAAGGAGGGGCAACCGAACTGGGCGATACACACATGCTGCTGGTCACATTTTTCCGTGACCGTGACCTGACTGGGCCGAAAGACACCTTTCTTTTTCTGTTCACGAGTAAATTTCAGCATACAGGGATGCTTGGCAATAACCACATTGAACCGGGGCTCAGCCAGGGACTCACTGACTGCAGCCGTCAACTTCGCCTGCTGATAGGTGTCCACCTCCCGAACCGTTACGCCATAAGACTCCATGATCCGACGGATGGGAATCCGCTCCGAAATTTCATCAAAATTCTGACCGGTTCCGGGATGATTCTGGTGGCCGGTCATGGCGGTGGTGCC
>JAHJLU010000013.1 GCA_018821745.1 Myxococcota bacterium
CGGCTTACAGTTGAAAAGACCTGCTCCATGGCGTCTTGAACGGATGGAGCGGTTACCCTGCATCCCGAGGCGTTCCGATGGCCTCCGCCTCCCAAGCGGGCAGCGATTTCATCGACGGGATAGGTGCCTCGCGATCGAAAGGAGACCCGGTAAAGATCCGCCGGTTCGATGGATGGGCGAATAAAGAATGCCATCTCAACGCCCTTGATCGACCGCCCATAGTTTACAAAGCCCGACGAGAGGGAGAGGGGGTAACCTGATTTGAGGACAGCTTCACGATCAAGGCAGAGTCCTGCCACGCGACCGTCAAAGCGAACCTCCAGGGAGGAGAGGGCCATGCCCAGCAGTTTGATCCTCCCCAGTGGGTTGGATTCGTAGATGGCCTGTGCTGCCTCCCATGCATCGACCCCAGCCTCGAGAAGGGACTCTCCCAGTGCAAGGGTACGTGCATCGGTGGAGCCGTAGCGAAAGCCTCCGGTGTCTGTGAAAATGGAGCACCACAGGGCTTTCCCGATTTTACGGGACATGGGGATTTTTCCAGCCCGCATAAGGTCACCAATAAGAACGCCAACTGCGGAGGCGCTGTCGTCGACGATCTCGAAATCACAGAAAGGATCCCTGGTGCGGTGATGATCCAGTGCGACAGTAAACGGCCGGGGCGAAATAATGTGGCTTGCATCCGCAAAGAGGGGTTTTACCGCCTCGCCAAGGAGTTCAATGGAGCCCGTGTCACAGACCAGCACCATGTCGTAGGAGGCGATATCGCCCGCCTCATTGGAGACCAGCGGGAAATCTTCGAGATACTCAAACTCTGGATCATAGGGATCCTGGGAGTAGATATGCGCGCTGCCCCCCATGAATTCGACAACACCGTACATGGCGAGGCACGAACCGATGGCGTCACCATCGGGATTTCTGTGAGCGGTTATAAGTACGCGCCGGGAGAGGTAGGGAAGTAAACGGGAGAAATCAGCCATCAACGGGATCCTTTGGCTCAATTGACTCGATGACTTTTTCCAGTTCCCATGCGTTATAAATCACATCATCACGGAAAAACTGGAGATCCGGTACTTTTCTGGTGCCCATGTGGGCAGCAAGCTGTTTGCGAAGGAACCCGCCTGCGCTGTTGAGACCCTCCAGTGCCCGCTCAAGGTCCTTGGCCTCGGAAGATGAGGTAACGAAGACCTTGGCATGATGGAGATCACCCGAGACTTCCACGTGGGTAATGGAGATATTATGAACCCGCGGGTCCGAGAGCTGTCTGACGATGGAGGCGGAGAGGATCTCGAAAATCTCAGACGCGACCATTTTCTGGCGACGGGTGGGTTCCCGGTGGGACCGGCTTGGTGTTTTCGGGGCGTGACTTTTACTGCTCATTGTGCAGTTCCTCTGTAAGTGCCTTGAACTGTTCCCAGTCTTCCTCATCGTGGTCCTGCATGGTCCAGAAGGGATCACTGAGCACACCGAGATTGATAATCTCACGCTCCCGAAGTTCCATGGGAGCGATATACATCTTTTCAATTTGGCGAATCACGGTGTCCATCATGGAGGCAGCGTGTCGTGAGCTGTTGCTCACTACCGCGAGCCCCAATACCAGGCGGGAATGATCGTCGTTGGATTCAATCTCGGCTATGGCCACAGGGAAACGGTGCCGGATGCGCTGCGTAATCTGCAGGCGGATACGCCGTTTCTCCTTGAGTGAGGTGACATGGCTCGTGTCAAAACCGAGGCGTGCCACTGCGACCACAAACATGAAATCCTCCAATAGAGTCATTCGCTTGGTTCTGCGTCAGGCACCGGTCTGTCGCTTACCGGCCCTCAAGATGAGCAGCAGAAGGGGGATCGTGGGATCCGACAAGGGGGTTAATATATCGGGAAATATGAAGAGATCAAGGGAAAAGGGGTGGGCGGCGGGAGGCTGGACTACTTTTTCTTGTCTTTTTTCTTGCGCTGGCTGGGGAGAGTCTGTTTGGTGACCTGCTTCACGATGGGGTTGATTTCAAAATCTCCCGAACCGGCGACTTTGATCCCCCGTGATTTCCTGGATGCAACCACCTGCTGGCGGGCGGAAGAGTTTACCAGAATAAAAACAAAGTTCCCGTAAACGTCGGTCTTATCGAGTGCCCACAGCTCAATACCACCTGAACCGGCCCATTTGAGGTGGTGGAGCTCTGTCTCACCGCCCTCTCCCTTGGCGTATACTTCTTCAGCCTTGCCGTAAGCGGATTCCATGGCCATCTGGAATTTGGCGAAATTGTATCCTTCGAACTGCTTGGTGGGCAGGGAGATGAAGATTTTGTATAATTTGGAATTGTGGAAGAAGAAAAACTTCTGCTCTCCCAGATCCACGAGGGCGACCATGGATTCATTGTTCTTGTGGGCGAACTGATCATCAATAATAGATGTGTCCCATCCCGTTTTCTTGCCAATGAAGCGCATGGTGTTGCTCTTCACTTTGGCGATCACCTGAAACATTTTTCGCCGAACGGCGTCTTTGGCAATATCACCGGAAGTTTTTTCAATTTTTTTCTGGTACTTCGCTTTGATTTCAGCTTTGAGCAGAGAAAAAACCGCCTTGGGACCACTCCCGAAAGCAAATTTCCCCTGAAGTGCCTTGATTGCCTGAGCAGTAGTGGCCTTTGTTGCCGCAGGTTTTGCTTTTTTCTTGCGTCTGCGGGCATCGGTGTTGCCAATGCCTGCCCCGAGAAAAGATGCGATAATAGCCAGTATCAGAATATTTTTCATTGCCATTCCTCCAACGTGCCAGGGCTGTAAAGGCCCGGAAAATCAATGTAAAATGTCGCTCTAAAAGCCAACTCCACGGGCAGGTCAACTCCATAAGAGGACGCCGGGCCGGCCGTGAAATTCATTGCCGCCCTGACCTTATTTCAATCTGCGCAATTTGCAAAATAAAATCTGTTATCAAATTGCTTGAGCGCTCCCAACATCTGGTGAAAACCACTCGCCGGAGAATATTTCCGGTACGGACAGCATGGTCCACCGGCTGTTCGCGGCTAACGTCGACTCGGGTATTGATAGGATATAATAAACCCCGAAAAATACAGAAGTAGTTTCAAGTGGCTGCGGCGGCGTTTCACTTTTTTGCGCCAAAATGTTTCTGGCTCTTGAAAACCATTGCAATGCAAGGTACAAATAGTCAGCTTTTGTGACAGCCGAAAAGTTGCCACACCGGCGGGCGGTTTGGTCAATCAACATTCATTGATCCAACTGGCTGCCAGACACCGATTTGCCGTAGCCTGGCATCTAAAACGATAATTCCTCAAAACGGAATTGAAGCAACATCATCCTTTCTTGAACCTATCAATCACTATTTATGGGGAGAAAGGTGACCTGAAGAGTCAATTCCCAACCGGCCCGCGGGGGCCCAAACCCAGAGGTTGCCCAATGACCACGAACGAGTGGGAAGTGCGAAAGACGCAAGAGAAAGAAAAACGCCAGGAGCGGGGGAAGAGCGCTCCCTTTCAGATCGAAAACGTGGCGGACGATCATCCCTTTTTCTCCTTTTTTCATGTAAGGGGAGCATCACATCTTTCTTATGATGTGGAGATTCACTCCCTTCTCGATGATGGCAAAAATAGCTGCACTTGCCCTGATTATCGCTACAACGGGCTTGGTACCTGTAAGCATGTGGAGGCTGTCCTTGAGCATCTGCGCAAGGCTTCTCCACAGGCGTTCACCTGGACGTGCCAGAAACAACCTGAGCTTCTCAATGCGGTCTATACCCGCTGGATCGAGGGTACTGAGCGCCTCTGCCTCGTGGGGGCAGAGTCCCTGACAGAGCAGGAGGTCGAGCAATTCTTCCCGGCCGGAGTTCTCTCTGATGCCTATGAGATCGATTCTCCCGATGTGCTGGAATTGCTCGACCGGCTTCGCAAGGAGAGAGTGTTCTTCAGTCGCAGCGCCGAGGCGACACTCCATCGGCTCACCGATGACGCCGAGCTGTACAGGAAAGTGCTCATCCGTGAGCGCGACAGTCTCGACAGCAATGTGCTGCGCAAGCCACTCAAAGAGTATCAAGTCGACAGCGCCAGGTTTTTATTGGAAAACCGCCGGTGTATTCTGTCAGAACCCTTTGGCACAGGAAAGCGGATCGCTGCCCTGGCGGCGCTTGCGGTCATCAAGAAGGTCAGGGGCAACGCCCGTGTCGTGGTCGTCACAGACTCAAATTATTTTTCCCACTGGAAGCGGCTTATTAAAATCTTCTATCCCCTGGGTGTGCACACGTTCGGCGAAGCACTGCAGCGAAATGCGCCGGACCCTTTTGCCGTGAAGCCATTCTTCCTCTGTAGCTACAG
>JAHJLU010000118.1 GCA_018821745.1 Myxococcota bacterium
AATCTTTCAGCGCCTTCGTGACAACGGCCTTGTCTACGAAGAAGAGGTGGAGCAGTTTTACTGCGACCACGACGCGCGCTTCCTCCCCGATCGTTTTGTGCGGGGGATATGTCCCAAATGCCACGCGCCGGACCAGTACGGGGACTCCTGCGAGAAGTGCGGGACCACCTACAGCCCCACGGAGTTGGTGTCCCCTCTGTGCTCCCTGTGTGCCAATCCTCCCGTGAGGAGGAGCTCCAAGCACTATTTTGTCGACCTGGAAAAGGCACGCGAGCCCATCTCAACCTGGGTTGACGATGAGACCCACCTCCACGAAGAGATCCGCACCTGGCTCAAGAAAAATTTCCTGGAGAACCCCCTGCGTCCCTGGGACATCTCCCGGGACGCGCCCTATTTCGGGTTCACCATCCCCGGGGAGACCGACAAGTTTTTCTATGTGTGGATGGATGCCCCCGTGGGATACATAGGGACCACCCAGAAGTTCTGTCAGGAGCGGCAGCTGGATTTTGCCGCCTACTGGGAGCGTGAGGTGACCGAG
The DNA here is from genome assembly GCA_018821745.1 of Myxococcota bacterium. GTDB lineage: Bacteria > Myxococcota_A > Polyangia > HGW-17 > HGW-17 > SZUA-580. The sequence goes on from JAHJLU010000118.1 coordinate 539, forward strand.
AAGGACCCCGTTCGGATTGTTCACGTCATTGGCAAGGACATCACCTATTTCCACACCCTCTTCTGGCCCGCCATGCTGCACTATGGTGGCTACACCATGCCATCACGGGTGCAGATCCACGGATTCCTCACGGTGAACGGGGAGAAAATGAGCAAATCCCGGGGCACCTCCGTCACCGGGCGGACCTATCTTCGTCACCTGGATCCCCAGTATCTCCGCTTCTATTACGCATCCAAGCTGGGGAGCGGGATCGATGACCTGGACCTCAACCTCGAGGAGTTCAAAAACCGCGTCGACGCCGAGCTGGTCAACAAGGTCGCCAACCTGGCATCACGGACTGTCTCCCTGTTGTCCAAGCGCCTCGACGCGACCGTGGGGGCACCGGACCCGGCGTTCAGCGAGATTTTACTGCAGGCCGCGGCGAGCAGCGAGAAGATCGCCGCGTGGTATGAGACCTTTGAGTTCTCACGGGTTATCCGGGAGGTCTCGCGGATCGCCGAGATGGCCAACAAGTATCTGCAGGACACGGAGCCCTTCAGGCTCATCAAGGACGAGCCCGAGAAGGCGCGTGCCATTCTCAGCTCTGCCCTGGGCATGGTCAAGGGCCTGGCCATCCTCCTGGGGCCTGTGCTGCCACAGATGAAGGCGACCGTGGAGTCCATGCTCAACGGTTCAAAGATCTGGACCTGGCAGGACCTTGACTTCCATCTCCCCGAGGGCACGGTCATCGGGCCCTTCGAACGGTTGGTGGAGCGGGTCGACGAGAAGGCCGTGGAGGCAATGATTGAGGACACCAGAGCACAGTTCGAGGAAGCCCCGGTGACGTCCACCGTGAATTATGCCCCGCTCAAAGAAGAGATCACCTTCGATGATTTCGCCAAAATTGATTGCAGGGTCGGGACCATCCTCACGGCGGAGCTGGTGGAGAAGGCTCAAAAGCTGCTGAAACTCACCGTGGACATCGGGCTCGAGACGCGCACGGTGTTTGCGGGAATCCGCAGCCAGTTTGATCCCGCGTTCCTTGTGGGCAAGAAGGTCGCCGTGGTGGCCAACCTCAAGCCCCGGAAGATGAAATTCGGCGTCAGCGAGGCCATGGTGATCGCCGCCGAGAATCCCGGGTCGGGCGAGCTGGCCCTGCTCACACCCCTTCGGGAGCTTGACCCCGAAATCATGGTCCCTGGGGCCTTACTCAGTTGAAGCAAAGGGGGTTTGATGTGTTGCCCTTATCACTGCTGATTGCCGGTTATCTCTTTTTGCCCGTGGGTTTTACCCTGTTTGACCGCATGGGTCCGGGTACCCTGGTCAGCGGAGTCAGTTCCGTCCTCCTGGGGGTCTCCCTCGCCGCCATGGTCCTGACTTTCAGGAGCCGGCGCTTTTTTTTCCATTCGCTCCCCCTGGTGAGTGCCAGCCTTTTCCTGCTGATTTCTGTTTTATTTGGAAGGTTTTCCTGATTTCGCAGCACAACGTCGAACCGACAGATAGGGGGAGTATCGGCCATAGATCTCACGGAGCGCCTTGTCACCGGTGAGGGAGAGCGCGGTGCACTGAACAACGTGGGAAGGGTGAAAGCGCTCGTCTCCCACCACCACCTGTACGTCGAGGTTGGAGGGGGCGATGGAGTACAGGGAAGCAAGCACCGCCGCCCGATCCTTGTCCATGGCCCGTGCCGTGTCTTCCTTCATGAGGGAGAGCAGCTCCGGGAGCGCCTTTTTTACCTTGAGTTTGCCGAGGACCTCGGCCAGTCGAGCCGTGGGCTCCTTGCTGAAGAGAGACATGACCAGCTTCAGGCCCGCGGGGGAGCCCGTACGCTCTATGGCCCCAATAACAATCTCCCGGACGTTGGGATCGGGATCCGTGAACCACCGAAGGACCGGGTCAATGTCGTCGGCCAGTGCCATGAGGGTGATGGCTTCCTTGCGCACTAAAGGATCGTCGCTCTCGGCGGCGGTGAGAATTTCCCGTGGCAGGGGTCCCTTGAGACCGCGAATGCAGGAGATGGCCGCCCGCTGAAGTGCGGAAGGTGCAGTAGAAATAATGCGAAGGAGCAGGGGATAGACGGTTTTTTCGCCCTTCATGGCCCGAAGCTGGCTGGTAAAGAGGGGGAGATCAAATTGGGGCGGCAACAGCTCATGGGCCGTATGGACGTTTACCTTGGAGCGGTAGACGGAGAGCAGTTTCTCCCGGGGGGTCAGTTTTGCAGTCTTGTCGGGTTTGAGGTCCGTGGGACCCACCAGGGCCAGCTTCTCCCAGGTGGAGCCGGGGATCCATTTAGTATAGGAAAAGAGGAACTGATCCCATTTCGCCGTCACCATGGCGAGGATCTCTTTTCTCTGGAGGTTCTTGCGGAGCAACAGGGCGAGGGTACTTTGGGAGAGCTCGCCGAGTTTGCCGGGGAGGATTGCGGTGATCTCCTTTGGCAGCTCGCCGTGGAGGATAAGATTCAGTGCCACCTTTCCGGAGAGGCTCAGGGATGGAGGGAGAGGGCAGCTTGTCCCTTTAAAACGGAGAATTGACGCTTCCTTGGTGATGTGAGCCAACAGTGAACACTTGAGCGACGGCGCTGTTGGTGGCAACAGAGAGAGGAGGAAGTCCTGATCCATGGAGGTGGAGACCAGCTGTCTCCACTGGGCGTCACTGATGGAGTTCTGCAAGGTGAGCCAGCGGAGGATGGAGATGTTCCGCTGCTCTGTTCCCGGGAGAAGAAGGTAAATGGGCAGGAGCTCGGGGTCCCGCTGATGCGCCAGCGCCGTGAGCGCAGAACCGTAGATGAAGGGATCCTTTGAGACCACGTTGGGGAGGATAAAGGCCAGATCCATGCTCTGGCCAAGCTCCCCCAGGGTGCGAACAGCCGCGGCGCGCTCCTCGGGCCGCCGTGAGGAGAGCCCCGCAAGCGCCTTGTGTCGCTTCAGGTGCCCGTTGATGACCAGAATGTCACGCAGGGGAAGCCCTGCTTTTTTGAACCCCGTGACCAGGGCGTTGCGAACGTGCCGGGAGGGATCCTCCAGAATGCCCGCCAGGGCATGGAGCACAAAGGGGGCGGGGGGGAGCGTAAAGAGGGTCCCCACGATGACCTGACGAACGCGGACATCACCGTCCTTGAGGCGGTGAATGAGGGGCCAGGCTGCCTCGATCCCGTGGCCTCTCAGGGCACGGGCAGCGGTCCTGCGCACCAGTGAGTTGCGATGGTTGAGGTTGCCAATGATGGCCTTGAGGGCTTTTTTGCTCTTGCTGGAGGCGAGCTTTTCGATGGCGCCCACGCGGGAGGCAATATTTCCCCGGGTGGCGGACTTTACCATCTGATCTTCCTCGGTTTCACAGGCGGTGGCAATCAGGAGAAGCGGGATAAGGAGGATTTTGAATTTATTCATTTTTGCGGAGGGCGAAGAAGATGATCAATAATATGACCGGGATGCCAATGGCGCCGTAACTGAACATCCTCAGAGGGTGG
>JAHJLU010000119.1 GCA_018821745.1 Myxococcota bacterium
CGCCTGTGGAGTGGCGCTGCAACCTGCGACACGCCCCTTGTGCACCGAGAGCGTAAGCGCAACGGGGATCACTCCCCGTTTCCCTTCCCCGGTGGCAAACCAGGGAGACCACCGCTCACCAAGCCTCGCCTTTTTAAAGCGGTAGAGAAGCTCCCCGCGGTTGTCGCAGGCAATCCGCTCCCTGAGTTGAGCGACGAGCTTTTCCCCGCCGGCTCCAGTGACGCGCGCGGCAGAGAAGAGGGTGACTCCATAGCCCAGCGCCTCTTTGTGTTTCCCGTACCATGCGGCCCTTTGGGTCTCCTCCCGGGTCTGCTTCTCCCAGGCGGGGCACGACCAGGCGATGTTCCTGCCGCGGGCAAACTCACTCATGATGTCGAACCGTCTCTCCCGGGGCGCGCGCCAGGCCTTGCGCAGGGCTGCAGCGAAACCCTTGTCACTCATATAATTATCCACCTGCTGCAACCACTGGCTGTGCACGCCACTGGCAGGGTAGCACCCCGCGCTGTTCCTGACCTCTTCCGCAAACTCCCCCCACCTGGCAGTACCCGCGGGGCCAAGCTTTTCCGGCTGTTTTTGTGACACGGGTACAGTACACGTTCCGGTCACGGTGCATTTTGATCGCTCACTGTGGACGCGGCAGAGGTGGTTCAGCCCCTTTTGGGCCAGATCCTCTCCCTTGCTCTTTCCCCTGCAGGAGAGCACCGACACAACCAGCAGCAGACTCAACAATGGCAGACGCAACATCGTTCCTCCCGTTCCTTCGCCGTTCCCACGGCAAAATGGTTCAACTTGATTCAACAAATAACTGTCAGCAACGACGGTTTCAATATTCCCGATTATTACCTCCCTGACAATTTCCTTCAAGATGTAGTTAGCCTTGAATCATGCAAACAGAAAACAACACGGGGCAATTGAGCAGTTGGCACTCGGAAAAGTCGGAAACCGCACTTTTGACACCCTGCACTTCCGTACATCGTTTAAGGCCTATTGGACAATGAGGTAGTAAGAGTAATCCTGGCAACAATAGTTGGTCGATGCACCAAAGGGATCGGGCAGCGCGCTGCCGAAGGTGAATGACCTGTAATACACCGTCTTGGACGAGGTTGTCGATATATATCCCGTTGTGGTTGAGGGGTAGACCGCCATGATGTAGTAGGTCCCCGCCGGGAGGAAAACATCGGGCACGTCGTACTGGTTGTCACCCACGACCAGGGACTCTGATCCCGTGCTTGCTATCAGTGTGCCCGGTCCTGCACCCGTGTCCGTATACAGCGCCATCTTGATGGACCCCGAGGCTGCCCCCCACACGCCGAATTTGGCGAGGGTGACGTCGGAGGGGATAGTGATCGTCGTCCCCAGAAGATAATTTGCACCGAATTGGAGGGGCGTGCCAATCGGACCATCATTGCCGATATTACTCAGTTCATTCATGCACGAACTGTCGCAGCCGTCACCATCGATGAGATTGCCGTCGTCGCACTGCTCACCAAGCCCGGGCTGGATGGCGTTGTCACCGCAGAACTCAACGATGCACGAGGCGTTGCACCCGTCACCGTCGATGAGGTTGCCGTCGTCACACTGCTCGCCGGCAGTGAGGTTGTGCTCTCCGTCGCCGCAGCGGACCTCGGTGCAGTCGGCATCGCAGCCCATCGACTCACCGGCGTCGTCACAGGTCTCTCCTGTGGTGATGTTCAGGATACCGTCACCGCACAGGGCAATAGTGCAATCAATGTTGCAACCCGCGGTTTCCCCAGCAGTGGCGTCGCAGGTCTCACCGGCGGAAACATTCACGACTCCGTCCCCGCAGCGGGCCTCTGTGCAATCCAGGTTACACGTAGCGGACTCCCCCTCGTCGTCGCACTCCTCACCGGCGGTGACATTCACGACTCCGTCCCCGCAGTGGGCCTCTGTGCAATCCAGGTTACACGTGGCGGACTCCCCCTCGTCGTCACAGTCCTCGCCGCTGTCGATGACCCCGTCGCCGCAATAATATTCCACGCATGTGGTGCGACACGCGTCAACTTCAGTGTCGCTGTTGAGGCTGCCGTCATCGCAAGCCTCACCGGTATCGAGCACCCCGTCCCCACAAGAGGCGAGGGCGCAGTTCGTGCGACAGGCACCATCGTCTGAATCGCTGTTGAGGACACCATTGTCACAGCTCTCGCCGGTATCAGTGACGCCATCGCCGCAATACGGATTCATGCATGTGGTGCGACACGCGTTGGCCTCGGAGTCACTGTTCTGAGGCCCTTCATCGCACTCTTCACCCGTGTCGAGCACGCTGTCGCCACAGTGCGCGAAAATACAGGTGGTCCTGCAAGCATCGGGCGTGGTATCGCTCAGAGCCGTTGCATCATCGCACTCCTCTCCAGAGTCGATGACCCCGTCGCCACAGAATGCTTCCAGACAAGTGGTGCGGCAGGAGTCCGCTGTGGTATTGCTGTTGAGTTCGCCCTCATCACACTCCTCGTCCTCGTCGAGCACTCCGTTGCCGCAACGCTCTCCGCCGCTCCCGTCGTCATCACAGGAGGTAACAGAGACGGCCCCCAGCGCGAAGTACAATGCGAGAAGAAGGATTTTTCCTGTTTTTTTCATGGTGTGCACGCTCATTTCTCTCTTTTGATGAGAGGGAAGATGGATTGCTTTTTTTCCGATGTAGCCAATTTCGCGACTGAAGGCAAAGCATAACACCTGTATCGAGACAATAACTGTCATGAACGACGGTTACAATATTCCCGATTATTACCTCCCTGACAATTTCCTTCAAGATTTTCATTTCGCCTATGGAAGGTGGTCAACGAAACTGGCACAGATGCAGGCCAGGCTCTCCCCATTTTATGCTGCTGTGCTGCAATGACAGGACCATGAAGCACATAACCCCATTTATCATTTTTGGTCTCCTGTGGTGTCTCCCCGGCGCGGTTCATGCCCAGGAGGTCCCCTTCCCGGGGATGTCACCCCAGGGCTACTA
>JAHJLU010000120.1 GCA_018821745.1 Myxococcota bacterium
CTGGCGCCCCAGCTCCAGGGCAGCCCTGATGCGCCGCGCGGTCCGGTGGTCCAGCCCGGAGATCCCGGCTATCTCCTCAGTACACAGTCGCCCCAGGTAATGGATCCCGCCGCTATCCTCAAGTACCTGTGCGGCACGGTCTTGAGGCAGCTCCCCGGTGTCAAACAGAACTGCCAGCAGTTTTTCGGTATTATCGAGTTGTTTCACTACACTCTCCTTCACCCGGGGTTTCAATGAATGTTCACAGAGAACCTGGCCCGGGGTATGCCCCTATTATCTCCCTCCCTTTCGTTCTGTTTCCGATTTTTATGAGGGACGCCGAATAAAAAGAAGCATGGAGAATGCGATCAGAAGAAGCAGCGGCGCTGATGTCTCCGAAGAGTGGCCGGCGTTACAGGTGCACCCGTCTTTTTTCGGGGGTCCGGGGTCACCCCCGTCAGCATCAACGGAGGCATCGGTCCCGGCGTCGGTGTCACCCGAGTCGACCCCGGCGTCGGTGCAGACCACCTGGCCCTGTTCGTCCCGGGGGAAGCCTTCGTCATAGAGTCCGTTGCAGTTGGTGTCCTTGTTGTCACAGGACTCGGGCATCCCCGGGGCGCGGGTCCCGTCGGTGTCATCACAGTCCGTGAGGGGAGAGTGTCCGTCGTTATCCTCATCCACATCCGCCGCAGGGAGTCCATGGTTGAGGGCGTAGTCCAGGTCGTATCCCGGATGGTTGTCGGTGATGGTACCCCCCGTGCTTTCGATGCGGAGATATCGGGCCCAGGGGAGATCGGCGGCGGCGATATCCACGGTGAAATCACCGGAGAACTCCCCCACCAAGTAGAAAGGGCCGAAGGGGTACTGGGCCAATGAGCAGACCACGGACTCCTGGGTGGCGTCCACATCACCTTCGTAAACCGAGAACTCGTCACCTGCATCGTCCACGGTCGCGTACCCCATGTCGAGGGTGATGCGGCCGTCCTTCCCCAGGGAGAAGGAGAGACCATCGGCGGATGAGAGCGCGTAGTGGGGCCAGTTCTGCGTGGGAAAGCGTGCGTAGGTGTCGTTGTCGCCCATGTCTATGACCGCCAGCGGCAAAAAGGGCGGCGGGACAGCGTCAAGAGAAATCATGGTGAAGTCCACAGATGGCACGGTCACATCAAAGGTTCCCGCCTCGTATCCCGGCGCGTAGTAACTGATGGTCTGGTTCCCCTCGGGGGCGAAGCGACAGAAAAACCCGTGGGTATCCGTGAGAAAGGGCTGTCCCTGACCGGCCAGCGCAAGCCGCCCGACAACCCCCTCCCCCGTAAGTGCATCGGTGAGCCGCCCACAGAATGAATGGGAGGCCAGGGTCGGGAGCAGAGCCGCAAAGGCCTCCATGTTCTGGGTTACAATGCCCACCGGTGAGGAGGGTTCCAGTGTCTCAATGGTGTATGAGAAGTGGCCCTCCATCCCGTAATGAAAATCCTGTGAAGAGCCGGTCGCCTGGTACCAGTCGTACCCTATCACAGCCGTGAGATCGGCGGCGCTGGCGTAGACATAGGCAAAATCCAGCACCAACGGCTCATCGGAGGAGGCGAAGGGCGTGTAATCAAACACCGTGTTCACATAGGTAGCCTCCGAGTGGAAATCAATCTGGAACAGCGCCGGTCTGAGACGGCTCTGGAAGGCCATGGCCCGCGTCTCGTTCTGGGAAAAGGGGTCCGTGGACTGACCACTCTCCCACCCAAACCCGTAGTCGCGGTTCAGATCAACGTCGAGGCTGTTAAAGCGCCGATCATCCCTGTACCCTTCGGGATTAACCACGGGAATGATGTGGAACCGAAAAGAGGTGAGCCAACTCCTCCCCGCCGCCGTGAGGGTCCACTCCAGGATCCCCAGGGCAACCTCGGTGGAGATCCGCTCGTTGCCGTGATGGGCGCCCGTGACACGAATCACGGGCAGCTCCGATGACTGTTCCCCTGCGATGAGGACAGCGTACATGGGAAGACCCTCGGCAGTAAACCCCACAACCTCAACCGTTGCGACATCTTGGGCGCCGGTGGTTATCTCCATGATGCGCCGACCGAGCGCATTCCATGTCCCATAGGTGCCGGAGACCTTGAGATTCTTTGAGGGGATGCGCTCCACGATGTAGCCGTCACTCTTGAGTCGTGTGAGGGTGGCGTCGGGGGCAATAACACGGGCTTTGCAGGGAGTGACTCCCACGAGCGCGTGGCCCAGGGTGTTGAAGCTTTTCAGGAGAGGGATGGCCCAGGACTGCCTGTACCAGTTGTCTGGGCATCCCGGGGGGTAAATATAGGCCTCACCCTCAGCAGCGGCCCGCAGGGGACCCGCAAAGAGCATGAGGGCTGAAAAGAAAAACACAGGGACTATACGGTTCATGGGAAATCCTTGGGCGGGCGGTTGGAAACGCCGTAACTCGATACTCTATATCTTCCACAAATCACGCCACTTTCAACATAAAAAAGAACATCTGGGTGACGGGTGACTCTGAAATTGCATAAAACCCGGGCAGAAACACTTTCTGCGGGGTCCGGTGAAAACCACCGGGCCATGCCTGTTATTTCGCGGTGAGGGGACAGGTCTTTGGTTTTACCGAGAGAGCCGTATCGGTGACCGCATCACGCTCGAGCTCCATGAGGGAGAGGTGTTTCACTTCATAGGAATGCGTCACAAGAGTGGGGAGAGTTTTCCGGGGGGCCTGCCCCTTCATCTCAAGCAGCGCGAGGCGACGGGTCAGGGCCTGTTTTTTCTCCCCCGATGCCATGGAGAGGGCCTTCTTCAGTCGCACCAGCTCCTCTTTTTTCCGGTCCACCTTTTTCGGCACCGGTGAAAAGGCAGTGCCTTCATTGGCAAACGTAACTCTCAGGGAAAGCACCTCCTCGAACATTCCCCTGGTGGCAAGAATCACCGTGTCCTTCTCCTTAAACAGCTCGTTGGCGCGCTCGGCAGTGTCAACCCAGAAGAGAAAAGCCGGCGCGTCGGGAAGACTCGCCACGGCCCTGACAAAATGCCGGGAGCCATAGGCAAGCCCCACGAACAGGCGCGGGGTCTTCTGCCTGAGTGCCGCACGGATTTTCTGGTGGTGGGAGACCCGGGCGACCGTGGTAGCCAGAATCCCTTCGTCATAGGAGGCGATGAACACCTGGTCATTCAAAAACACATACCCCGGCTCACCGACTATTCCTGCGGGTATCAACACCCGCGGGAAGGTCTCTTTCACCCAGGGGAAGGAGAGTTTGTCTGCGGAACCCGGTGCAAACAACACATTCTCAAAGGATTGGACCGCCTGCAGCACTTGCTGCGCACGTTTCACTTTCTCCTGTGAGGAGATGCGCTCCCTTTTCGGTTCTGCGAAGTTTCCCGCTCCCATCAGGACAATATTCAAGGGTGATTGTGTTTTTAAAAAGGTGACCAGGGGAGAGAGGCCACCCTTCTTTGAGCAGGGGTTTCCTGAAATCTTTCCACGGCCCGCGGCCACAAACTGGATAGTGACAGAAGCGGCGCCCTCGGATTCCATGGAAACACCGGGGGCTTTTTTGGCACACCCGAGGGCGAAGAATAAAAGGATGACCGGCAGAAGATGTTTCACTCGCTCCACAGCGCTTTTACCCAGGGAGCCGCGAGGACAATCTCACTCCAGGATTCAAAAGTGCAGTCCGCAACCATTTCATGCACTTTTTTCATGGGAACGAAGGAGCCCTCCAGGACCTTCTCCTCTGTTGAGATCAGATCAGCGCCCAGCGGGAGATCCAGTAACAGTACTACTCCCAGGTGTACGCTCCCCACCTCGTTGGTGTCATCGTTAAGGAGACCGAGTGGTTCAAGGGGAGCATCCCCCAAATACCCCACCTCTTCGAGGAGCTCCCTTCTGCCTCCCTCGGTGATGAAGCCATATCCCTTCTCTGCGGATTCAACCTCGGAGGGGTTGATATGCCCCCCCACCCCGACGCTGTAAAGGTTGTGAAGCCGGGCCTCACCCCCTCCCTTGAGGCGCTTGAAGAGAAAAACATCGGCGCCCCGCCTGATCACCACATAGGGGATGATCTGCTTGAAGGAGGAGTCCTTCTCCGCGTGGGGTCTCTCAACAAAAAAACCTTCATGGAGCGCCGCCTCCAGTTGCTCCCTATCCACCCTGAAGAGACCCTGCTCCTGAAAAAGGTGGGCAACCGCGGGACGCTTTACAACAAACACGTATTCCATTAGCTTGCTTCTTTCATTTGCTGAAGTCTCTCTCTAAACAGCGGGGGCAGCAACACCGCGCGTTTTTTTGTGCTCTCCACAAACACCAGCTTCACCGAGAGGGTGGCGCTCAGATTATCCTCCCCCGAGAAGAGCCGCTGGAGCAGCGTGAAGCTCTTCTCCCCAATCCGGGAAACCTCCGTGGCGATGGTCACATCGTCAGGGAAGCGCAGCTCTCTGTGGAAACTGATCTCCATCCACACGGCGGCAGGTGAGAGGCCACGGGCCATATACTCATGGAAGTCAAATCCGTGCCGGGCGGCCCAGTCCCACCGGGCCCACTCGAAATATTCAAAAAATCGGGCGTTGTTCACGTGTCCGAACTGGTCGAGGTGGGTGGATTGAACCGTGGTGTGAAACATAGAGTCCCCGCGGGCGGGCAGGTGTTGACGGACCCGTGCTTCGCCGGCGGGGGTACCATACCGTATGGAGCAGTGACTTTAAAGAAAGAAAAGGGGAGGGAACTCAGAGACCGGGAGGGCTGGTAAAAAATTATTTGGAGAAGGGGGGGAGGCAGTAGGTGGAAGTACCAGTAATAACGCCGCAATTATACCCGGTTCTGCACTCGGAAGCGTCGGTACAGGTCTTGAAGCACATGCCGGTGATGCCAGCCTGAGTGTTTACATAGCATTCGCCGCCATCGGCTGCGCATTCGTCTGTGGTGGCATCGGGATCGCAGGCTGCGCTGCAGTACCCGCCGGGGAGAACAATGTTCATGCCCATGACGGAGAAAGTCGTGTAGCATTCGTTGGTGAGGTCGGTGATGGTGCAATCTTCAGCGAGGCGGCAGGAGGCGCCCACGGAGCCGTCGCCGATTTCACAGGCGTCGGTAACAAATGCATCACAGGTCTCGTTGCAGCCCAGATCGCCGCCAGTGTAACTGAAATCCATGCAGGTGTCGGTGACCACTGCGGTGCCATCGCAGGTCTCGTCGCCTTCGATGATTCCGTTTCCACAGACGGGGGTCACGTTATTGGTGTTGTTTACGTTGTTGGTGTTGTTCACGTTGTTCGTGTTGTTCACGTTGTTCGTGTTGTTCACGTTATTAACGTTGTTGGTATTGTTGGAGTCATCATCGTCGCAACCGACAACAAAGACAAAGAAGAGTGCTACTGCGATCAGGCTAAAAAATCTGGATTTCATGTTTCCTCCGAAATGGCTTACGCCCAAGATATGATTAAAAAAAATTAAGCAGAACAAAAATACTGCAAAATAACGACAGCATTTATATGCCACAGAAATCCAAAATATCAAGTATTAACGCGTTATTTTTGATCCTGATCACCAAAGGGGAATATTTATACTAAAGCCAAATACCCGACTCCCAAGGGTCGGGAAACAGCTCCAGCGATTCACACCACTGCACTGTGCACCCCTCTTTATTATGAACAACGCCCACCAGATCAAAGCGTATCTCTGTGAGTTTTGCACGATGCTCCTCCCTTAGATCCCGCAGAAACAAAGCTGCGGCCCGTGCCACTCTTCTCAGCTTCGCCTCTCCCACTGTCTGGAAGGGATGAACCACCGTGGAGCTTCTCGACCTCACCTCCACAAACACGATCAGGGATCCCTTCTGGACCACCATGTCCAGCTCCCCGACCCGATGGTAGGCGATGTTCTTCCCCAGGAGGACAAAACCCCGCTCTTTATAACCCTCCAGGGCCATTGCCTCACTGAGTGCACCCAGTTCCTGCCGAAATGTTTTCATTTTTCACCTCCAGGGCCATTGTCGCC
>JAHJLU010000121.1 GCA_018821745.1 Myxococcota bacterium
CCCCCGCCGATACAGCCGCCGGGACAGGTCATCACCTCCAGGAAGTGGAGCTCCCTGCCCTGCCTGACCTCGTCGAGAACCCTGGCGGCATTTTTCAATCCATGGGCCACAGCAACCTTCAGCGTTAGCCCTGCTATCTCGAGAGAGGCTTCTTTCACACCCTGCAGTTCGCGCACTTCCGTGACGATGGGGCGTGCCATGTTCTCACCGGTGAGCATATAATGGGCGGTGCGCAGCGCCGCCTCCATCACGCCCCCCGTGGCACCGAAGAGTTTCCCCGCGGAGGAGCGCTGTCCGAAGGGGTTATCCCCCGGCTCCGGTGTCACCTTCTCCATGTCGATACCCGACATCCGCAGCATGTCATGGAGCTCGCGGGTGGTGAGGACAGCGTCTATGTCAGCGTGGGCCCCCGTTACCATCTCCGGGCGGGCGGCCTCGTATTTTTTCGCGGTGCAGGGCATGATGGCAACATGGAAAATATCCTTTGGATCAATTCCTTCCGTCTCGGCCCAGTAGCTCTTCACCATGGCCCCCAGCATCTGCTGGGGAGACTTGCAGGAGGAGAGCCCTCCGATGAATTCGGGGTAGCACTGCTCCACAAACTTCACCCACCCGGGTGAACAGCTGGTCATCATGGGCAGTTGTCCGCCGCTTCGGATCCGGTGCACCAGCTCCGATGCCTCCTCCATGATGGTGAGATCCGCCGCGAAGCTGGTATCGAATACCCTGTCAAACCCCATCTGCCTGAGGGCCGAGGTCATGACGCCCTGGAGATCCTCACCGGGCTTGCTCCCCCAAAGCTCACCCACGGTGACGGAGACCGCGGGGGCGTGCTGTGCCACCACCACCTTGCCGGGATCCGCGAGGGCTTCAAGGACTCGGGAGATCTGGGGGTTCTCCATGAGCGCACCCGTGGGACAGACCCGGACGCACTGGCCACAGTTGACGCAGCTGCCGATGTTGAGTGACTCGTTGAAGGCGGTACCCACGATGGTGGCGGCGCCCCTCCCGATGAAGTCAATGGCGCTCACACCCTGGACCTCCTCGCAGACCCGAACGCAGCGCCCACAGAGGATACACTTGGAGGGATCCCGGATAATGGCGGGGTTCGCCAGATCCTTGGCACCCGTGGCGACCCTGCCCTTCACGCCGCGGCCATCAACCCCCAGGGAGGAGGCGAGACCCAGAAGCTCACAGTCCGTGCGGCGCCGGCAGTAGAGGCAGTCGTCGGGGTGATTGGAGAGCAGCAGCTCCACAATGGTCTTTCGGGCCGTGAGTACCTTGCCCGAGTGGGTCTTGATGCGCAGGCCGTCAGTGAGCGGCCAGGCGCAGGAGGGGACCAGGTTGCCCGTGTCTTCCATCTCCACAACACACATGCGGCAGGCACCCGAGGGAGTCAGGCCCTTGAGATGGCACAGGGTGGGGACCTTGATCCCGATCTCTTCCAGCGCGCCGAGGATCGTGTCGTGCCGGGAGACTTCATGCTCGTGGTTATTCACAGTGATGCGTATCATAGCTGTTCTCCTCAATGCACTTTCACGGCGTCAAAGCGGCAAACATCGCGGCAGACGCCACACCGGACACATAAATCGTCAATAATGTAGTGGGGAGCCTTTGCGGCCCCCTTGATGGCCTCCACGGGACACTTCTTCAGGCACAGGGTACAACCCTTGCAGAGCTCCTCATCAATGGTGAAGGTGAGCAATTGCTTGCAGGACCTCGTGGGACACGTACGATCGAAGATGTGCTGTTCGTATTCGTTTCTGAAATATCGCAGGGTCGAGAGGACGGGGTTCGGGGCCGTCTGTCCCAGTCCGCACAGGGAGGTCTGCCTGATGACCTGGGCCAGCTTCTCCAGGGAGGTGATGGCCCGAAAACGCTCCAGTGCGTCGGTGTTCTGCTCTGTCTTGCGCGGAGTGGTGATACTGTCCATGATCTCCAGCATCCGGCGGGTCCCTTCACGGCAGGGGATACACTTGCCGCAGGATTCACGCCCGATGAACTCCATGAAGAAGCGGGCCACGTCCACCATGCAGGTGTCCTCATCCATCACCACCAGCCCGCCGCTGCCCATCATGGCCCCCACACGCTTGAGAGATTCATAGTCCACACGGGTCTCAATGTGCTCCAGGGGGATGCAGCCCCCCGAGGGACCGCCAATCTGCGCCGCCTTGTAGGCCTTGCCGCCGGGAATTCCGCCACCGATATCGAAGACGATCTCCCGGATGGAGCGGCCCATCTCCACTTCGACGAGACCCGTATAGGTCACGTTTCCGGAGAGGGCGAAGACCTTTGTTCCGCGGGAGTCCTCCGTGCCCAGGGCGTTGAACCAGCCAGAGCCCTTGGCGAGGATGTCGGGGACATTGGCCAGCGTCTCCACATTATTAATGATGGTGGGCTTCCCGAAGAGGCCGCTCACCGCGGGGAAGGGAGGCCTGGGACGGGGCATTCCCCGTTTCCCTTCGATGGAGTTGATGAGGGCTGTCTCTTCGCCGCACACAAAGGCTCCTGCCCCTTTTTTGACCACCACATCCATGGATATACCGGAATCCAGAATGTTGGCACCCAGCAGACCCGCACGCCGCATATCACCGATGGCATATTCCAGTCGCTCTATGGCCAGCGGGTACTCCGCACGAATGTAAATGTAGGCGCTGGTGGCGCCGAAGGCGTATCCGGCGATGAGCAGGCCTTCCAGGAGGCGATGGGGGTCGCCCTCGATGACGGCGCGATCCATGAAGGCGCCGGGGTCGCCCTCATCGGCGTTGCAGATAATGTACTTTGTCGTCGAGGAGGTGTTGAGGGCGAACCGCCACTTGCGCCCCGTGGGGAAACCGCCACCGCCTCTGCCGCGGAGTCCGCTGAGCTCAACCTCGCTGCACACCTCCTCCTGGGTCATCCGGGTGAAGGCGCGGGAGAGTCCACTGTAGCCGCCCCGGGCAATATACTGCCCCAGGGACGAGGGATCGATGAGGCCGCAGTTTTCAAGGACGCGGCGTTTCTGGTGCTTGAAAAAGGGGTGGCTGAAGAAGGGAGGGATCCCGTGCCAGCTCTTCTGGTTCTCCTGCTCGAACTGCCCGATGACCGCGTGGTGATCAGGCCGCCCGGTAAAGACACCCGACAGCAGCTCCCCCGCCGACTGTGCCGTGACATTGCCCAGGGAGATGCGGGCGCGTCCCGGGAGCTTCACGTCCACCAGCGGTTCCAACGCGCACAGGCCGATGCAGCCCACGGCAACGATGGATGCAGTGATCCCCTGCTCCTGACACCAGAGGCGCACCGCAGCCTCTGTCTCGGCGGCGCCGGCACCCAGCCCGCAGGTCCCCATCCCGATAAAGATGACCGGGGTCTCGTGACTGGCGAAGGTCATGCGGTCGCGAAATGCGCGCTTGACCGCGTCGCAGGAGGCGCTCTGGTGGCACAGGGGGCCCTCGGTGAGGCAGGCGATGCGATCCCGGCAGGGGGTATCGGGGCCGTGGGTACACTGCTCGCAGCAGTTATTGGTCATATCATTATTCATTCTCCACCTCCTGGCGCAGTTGGGAGACCAGGCTGCGGATCTGGGTGTCGGTCATGCGGGCGTGGAATTTGCCGTTGACGACCACCACGGGAGCCAACGAGCAGGCACCCACGCAGGCAACGACCTCGATGGAGAAGAGGCCGTCACGGGTAGTGTGGCCCGCGCACCCTTTTGTCTCGCGCTCAAGGGTCTCAAGGAGAGTGGCGCTGCCCTTAACGTGGCAGGCGGTTCCCCGACACACCTGGATGTGAAATTTTCCGGGGGCTTCAAATTTGAACTGGTTATAGAAGCTGGCGACCCCAAAGACCTTGCTCGGGGCAAGATTCAACTCCCTGGCGATGGCGACCATGGCCTCCCGGGAGAGGTATCCCGACCGCTCCTGCTCCCTCTGGAGCACCGGAATCAGCATGGATCGACTTCTGTCGGTCAGGTCCGCGAAAATGGATTCAAGGGGTAGCTCGTTCACCGTCTTACTCCTTCTTGCCCGCTGCCCTGTTGGCAAACCAGGCAATTTTTTCTATGGTTACAGCAAGATCCACATTTTCCAGGTAGACATTGCGGGGCACCTTAACCCGGATTGGGGCGAAATTGAGGATTCCGTGGATGCCCGCTTCGCACAGCATGGTTGTCACCTGCTGCGCTGCACCGGCGGGGACCGCCACGATTCCCATGGTCACCCGCTGCCCCGCAAGCACCGGGGCGAGCTCGGCGATGTCGTATACACGACACCCGGAGACCACCCGGTCACTGTTGCTCCCTTTGTCAAAGGCAGCCACAATGTTGTACCGGGGCTTCTGGGGGTAAAAATAGGAGAGAAGCGCTCTTCCAAGGCTCCCCACGCCCACCAGGACCATGTCCACGCCTTCCTTGAGGCCCATGAACTCTTCAATGGCCACGATCAACTCGTTGATGGTGTACCCGCGCTTGGGGTTTCCCTCATAGCCGGTCACCATAAGGTCTCTTCTGACCTGAGCCGGTGTAGAATTGGCCATATTGGCAAGTTGTCGGGAAAACACGAACTCTATCTCCTGCTCTTTCAAGGTTGTGAGCAGGTAGTGATAGAGGCTCAGGCGACTGATGGTTTTCTCGGAAATCACGGCTGTTCTCCGTTTTTCTGCTGTTTTATCTTTCACGCTGTGAAATCTTTAACAGCTAGGGGTAATTTAGCCAACGGGTGACCGTTGTCAAGATGTTTTGTGCATTTTTTCTCAAATAGATTTAATTCACTGTCTTTTCATTCGGTTATATCGCTTTTCTATTTTAGTCCAACGCCCGGGATTCCACCTCTTTTGTGAAAATACTGGTTTGGAACGCTCAGTTCCCTCGCCAACAATTCAGGGGACTAATATCATCTAATTATCATTATATTTCATGACTGTAAATTGTTTTTGCGGTATCCTTCACGTTGTCCCCGTGATCGAAAAGCTCAGAGGAACTATCTCCTTAGTTATGCCCAGCATACAACATGCCGTTACTCTTTTCACATTTCGTTTTTTGGCGCCCTACGATTTCATATACCATTGTTTTTTTATGTTTTTTCTACCAACGACCACCTTACGTGAAAATTTTCTCATTTTTTCCTTTTCACGGACACTTTTTCTGCTACAAAATCCTTAGCGACTGATTCTGAGTTTTCACGTGACTGTTCTCCTTTGACCGGTGGCACACCACCCTTCGGAGGAGTTATGTTCACAACAATCGACGAAAAACGAATCGACAAGGCCCTGGCCAAAGAACCCACGAGCCGCGATTTTGCCCGGGTTCTGGCGAAATCCGAGTCCCTTGAGCGCCTCTCCATGGAGGACGTGGCCATCCTCCTCAATAATCCCGGCCGCCACACCGACGAGCTGCTCTTCTCCCGGGCCCGGGAGATCAAAAAATCCATTTACGGCAAACGAATCGTCCTCTTCGCCCCGCTGTACATCTCCAACCTGTGCGCAAACGACTGCCTCTATTGCGCGTTCCGCACCTCGAACAGGCATCTCGCCCGTACCCGGCTCACCATGGAGGAGGTCCGGCGGGAGACACAAGCCCTCCTTGACAGTGGACAGCGCCGGGCGCTGGTGGTCTCCGGGGAGAGCTGCACAGAGCGCGAGTTCGAACACATCATTGAGAGCATCAACACCATTTACAGTGTGGACGACGGCAAGGGCGGGATCAGGCGCCTGAATGTGAACATCGCCCCCGTTACCAATGAGCAGTTTGTTCGCCTCAAAGAAGCGCAAATCGGTACCTATCAATTATTCCAGGAGACTTATAACCGGGAGACCTACCACAAGGTTCACCCCAGAGGGCCCAAGGCTGACTACGAGTACCGCCTGGGCACCATTGACCGGGCCCTGGAAGCAGGCCTTGATGATCTGGGAATCGGCGTGCTTTTTGGTCTGCATGATTACCGCCGGGAGGTGCTCTCCCTGCTGTCCCATGTGGAACATCTTGAGGCGACCCACGGACTGGGGCCACACACCATCTCCGTTCCGCGTCTGGAGCCGGCCCAGGGGTGCGATCTGGCGTCATCACCGCCCTGGCCCGTCTCCGATGGGGATTTTTTGCGGATTATCGCAATCCTGCGGATGGCTGTGCCCTACACGGGGATCATCCTGTCCACCCGAGAATCCCCGGAAATCCGGCGCCGCGCCTTTGCCCTGGGGGTGAGCCAGGTGAGCGCCGGTTCCCGGACCAACCCGGGAGGATACAGCAGCACTGACGCGCTGGAGCAGTTCTCCCTGGGGGACCACCGCTCCCTCGACGAGGTAGTGCGCGACATCCTGGAGCAGGGATACATCCCCTCGTTTTGTACCAGTTGCTACCGGCTCGGCCGCACGGGCCTCGACTTCATGGATCTGGCCAAACCCGGTGATATCGGAAAAAAATGTGCGCCCAACGGGATACTCACCCTCAAGGAGTACCTGTCGGATTACGCCTCGGAGGAGACCAGAGCCCTGGGTGAATCGGTCATCGCCACCATGCACAGCGAAGCGCCGGATCCCCTTTTGGACCGGTTGCTGCTGCGAGTGGAAAACGGGGAACGGGATATTTTTGTGTGAAAGGATCGACTCCATGGACCAGGCACTTCCACAACCATTTACGAACCATGAGCCACAGTTGATTGCGTCCGTCAGTTGGCCGAAACCACCATCACAAAAGCACCTGGAGGCGATTCTCCAGTCCGGGGAATGTACAGCGCCGCTCATGGCGCGGGCGCGGCAGGTGCGGGAGGAACACTTCGGGCACCGGGTGCACCTGCGGGGGATCGTGGAGATCTCCAACCGATGCACCCAAAACTGCCTCTATTGCGGGATCCGCTGCTCGGTCAGAGGAGTGGAACGCTACAGCATGAGCGACGCCGAGATCCTCAGGCGGGCGCGGATGCTCCCTGGTCTGGGATACAACACCATTGTCCTGCAGGGTGGGGAAGACCCCCTCTTCACCACGGATCGCCTCGAAGCTTTGGTATCACGAATCATCGAAGAGACAGGGCTCGTGGTGACCCTCTCACTGGGCGCCATGAGCTTCAATGACTATCTGCGACTCAGAAAAGCGGGCGCCG
>JAHJLU010000001.1 GCA_018821745.1 Myxococcota bacterium
CTTCAACATAACCTGCCATTTACCGTGAACCGCCATAATATGCAAGGGAAACCGAAGCGTGGACCAGCGCTTTTTCAGCTGGCATTTTTTTCCCATGTGACCTACCATTGACCCATGAGCAACCGAAGAAAAAACCCTCGGCTCTATTTCGACATTCCCATCGAATTCGAAGTACTGCCGGCCCACGATGTAAACCTCCCTCCAGAACTGGCCCGTGTTTTTCAGCGGGTTCATCCCAACGAAGAGGGGGTGGGAAAACGACAGACGGGTAAAATGCGGGATCTGAGTTCAACAGGGTCCTTCATCTCCGGCTCCCCACCGCCATTGCTCTCCAGAGTAGGGCTCATTTTCGGAATTCCCGGCTTTTCAAAGGTTGAAGCCATCGGCTGGATCCTGTGGCGTCGAACCGAGACCATCACCCTCGATGACAAGGAACTGCCCCTGGGGTTCGGCGTTCTCTTCGAGTACCTCTCTCCCGAGGCACGGCTTCACATCGACCGTCTGGTCACCATGCAAAACAGCGCCAGTTTCCTCGATGAACTCCTCCCTACCCTTCTGGAATAATATTATTTTTCGGTGATTTCAGCCTCTGGATTGGTGAGAAAACAGCACCTCTTCGGGGCGCCCTTATATAATGATAAGATGGGAAATGCGGTGGTAGGCCACACGTTTCGGTGCTATAGTGCCAACAATCATGAAACGAGCCTCTCTCATTCTCCTCAGCGCGCTTTTCCTTCTCTTTTCCTGTGAGGAAAAGATCACCTACAACGCTCCCACCTGCGGCAACGGGACTGTCGAAACAGGGGAAGAGTGTGACGACGGAAATGTCATCTCCGGTGACGGCTGTTCCGCTCAATGCTACACAGAGCTTTTTGAAATCTGTGACAACAAAACCGATGATGACGGCGACGGCCTTATCGACTGCGCGGATCCCGAATGTTTCAGTGATCAGACCTGTGAGGGGGAGATCTGCAATAACGGGATTGACGATGACTCCGACGGGTTCGTGGACTGTGATGATCCCGAATGTCTGGAATCCGATTTTTGTATTCAATCCGAAGACTGTACCAACGGGAAAGACGACGACTTCAACGGCTACACGGACTGTGCAGATTCCCAGTGCTCCACCCATCCCCTCTGCGGAGGGTGTGACCCCCATGAATCCCATGTGGAGATCATCCCCGGAGTATCCCTGAATCTTTCTCCCCATGGCTTTGATATTCTGCACACGCTTCCTTGCACAGCCTCGGCCACAGGATTTTTCGAGGCCCGAATCACAGTGGATGCAGGCGTCTCCCTCTCCCTGGACGGCACCTTCCTCCTCACGCCCTTCACCCTCTCTCTCACCCGGGAAGAAGAACCCGACGTTACCTGTGAGCTCGACTCCCTGATGTGTCTCAGTGTCAACTCTCCCCAAAGCCTCCCCTTCTCCCTCCCCTTATTGCCACCGGGGAGCTATCGCCTCCTCGCCTCAGGGGGAGCCGTGGACCTGGAGCTGCATTTTGGTGACCCGGTCTTTGAAAAGTGTGACAATGGATACGACGATGATCTCAATGGTCTGGTGGACTGTGAAGATCCCGTCTGCGCGCAGGATATTCACTGCCTTGTAGAGATCTGTGACAATGGCGCCGACGATGACCTTGATGGAGAAATCGACTGTGACGACCCTGATTGCGCCGTCTTCTGTGCGCCTGCGGAGATCTGCAGCAACGGCATGGACGACGACCTGGACGGTGCCATTGACTGCCATGATTTTGACTGCATCGGGACCGCCGACTGTGACAACTCGATCTGTGTTGTCCACTCCTGGCTGGGAGAGTTGAGCCGGGGAAGTCTGGTCAGCACCACCTTTGACACCACCCTCACGCCCCACTCCTTCACCACCAGTTGTGGCGGGCCGGGACCCGATTATGTAATCGCCTTTGATCTGCTGGGGCCCTCCAATCTCCTCGTCCACATGACCCAGACAGGAGCCCACGCCCTGGCCCTGGCCACAGACTCAGGCAGCGAACTGTGTGTGGACGGAGAGCTTTCCTGCGCAACTCCCGGGGGAATCCATCTTCCCATTACCCAAACCTACAGCAATTTGCCCAGCGGAAGCTACTACCTCCTTGTGGACGCCGTCACCTTTGATGGTTCCGGGTTGGGAGAAGTCCAGGTTCAGGTGATCGGTACCGATGACGAGTTCTGCACCAACGGCATCGATGATGATCAGGACTCGCTCATCGATTGCGACGATCCCGACTGTCAGGCGCTCTCCTTCTGTGCCGGTGAGACTCTCTGTCACAATGACACCGATGATGATCTCGACGGATGGTACGACTGCGCCGACAACGACTGTATCGGGTCCACCGCCTGCCAGTCCACCGCATGTATCCCCGATCGTCACCTGGGCACCCTCTCGGACGCCCCCCTCTCGGCCATGGTGGATCTCGCCTCGGGAACCCGCGAGATGATCCTGGCCTGCGGCTCCCAGCAGTCGGTTCCCGGATCGGTGCTCTCCTTTGCCCTGGCCTCTGCGGGCAAAGTGCGCATACGAACCATCCCCATCGGTTTCTCCGAGCCCGTCACCGCCCTGGCATTTCCAGCCGGGACCGGCAGTGATTGCTCCGATGCACAGCATCTTTGCAGTGTGGTCCCCGCCCCGGGGCTGGCCAATACGGTCATCACCCAGGTCTCTCTGCCCGCTGGCGGCCCCTATTACATTCTGGTATCACCGTACTCTCCCACCTCAAACGGGGTAGCCCAGGTTATCGTCTCCCTCGACCCCTGAGCACAACAGTCTCGCACATCTTTCCCGTGATTGCCCCGCTGATAACTGCACACTGTTTTCGAGTGGAAAACCCTGGTTGACAGGATGAGAGACCGGCGTTCAGCGTTTTCTCCGCCGATTCTTGGAGCGCTTTTTTCGGACTTTTTTATTGGGTTTGGGCTCCCAGGTGGTGATCTTGATATGCTTTTTGCCCGTGATTGTAATATCACGGATGGAGGTCTTTGTTTTGTTGAAGGCCACCAGCTTCAGGGTGTAGCCACCTTCGGGCAGACCGATGACGTCAAAGAGACCTGCGTCCATGTAGCGTCCCTTGCGCGCGCCTGTTTTGGGGGCAATGAGGATACGGGCCCAGGGTTTGAGATTGACGGAGACGGTCCCGAAGGAAAATTTCAGGTAGCTGGTTTTCCCCTGGGTGACATCCACGAAAAACCGGCGGGCAAGATTCTGCTTCTGACAGATAAACCCCACGGCGTATCTTCCTGTGGGGAGAGTGACGGATTTCAACGGAGTCTTCAGTGGCCTGCCCCGGGCATTGGTGAGCAGCTCGGAGCCAATGGCGATATTACAACTGTGGGAGGAATCGAGGCGGATGGTCCCCAGCTTCTTCCTCGCTTTTTTGGAGAGCATCTTTCGGACCTTGGCGGAGTTGGCGCCGGCGGGCCGGACCTTGAGGTACCACAGGTAAAAGGCGTCGGCCTGATCGGGTGCTTTCAGTTTCGCGTACACTTCACCCAGATGCCGGTAGACCCCCACATAGTCGGGGTTGAGCTTTACGGCGGCCTGGAGCAAATCTCTGGCTTCCGAGTATTTTTTTTTCTTTTTAAAGTCCATGGCCTTGTTGAATACGAGCTTGGCGAGCTTGGGGGCGCTTTTGGAGAGGGGCACCCTGTCCGCATCGATGGTTTCCCGGGAGATTCGCTTCACGGTGACCTGATAATCGGTGCAGGAGGCCTTGGAATAGCAGTTTGTCGTGCATCCGGTGCAATAATCTTTCAGCATGGTCTGATACAGTTCGAGAGCTTGTCGATCCAGCCCCGTAGCCAGATAAATACCGGCCAATCGCTGGAGGACCTCTTTATTTTTGGGAGCTAAAATGAGCGCTGCCTCAAAAATGGTTGTAGCTCTGTCGTTCTGTCTCGCCTTGATAGCCAGATTTCCCTGATCAACCAAATTTTTGGTAATATCACCGTAAGGATTTGAAAGGATTAAAAAAAGAAGAACATGAATCATGTTTACTTTCCTGTTTTCCCAGGGAATTCATGGTCACCAGAATTCCGTGGGAAGAAGTGATGCGTGCCTATTTCTAAACCACCGCATGATTATAGGAAAAAAGCAGCACCATATCAAAGGTATTTGTCATGCTTTCCAATTATATCCAATTACAAAAAGGCGCTCCTGTAATGTATTTCACAATTATTCTAATATTATAATATTGTTGAAATCTCCTTCGGACTTATGTAGAATAAGGATAGCCATTCAGTTTTTCTGTTCTCCCTCGTTTGCAGAGCAGTAACTGAAAATGAGCAGATTTCCACAATGCACTGTCAGTTTCTGCAGTTAGTGTCCGGGACTGGCTACACTGTACTATTACATTTTGCTCTGGAGGCGAATCGAGAGCCCATGGAAAACAATCCCAACGCACCAAAAGTAATGCTGTGTCTCAAAAACAAACTGGTGCTGAAGAAATTGGAAAAGGTGCTCTTTGCCGCTCAGGTTGAGATTATACCCAGTGAGGGTCCCCCCCTCCTCGAAGAGGTCAAACGCAACCCCGATCTCCTCATCATCGGTCAGGAGTATCTTCCCCAACTCCTGAAGATTCCAAAAAATTTTTCCTCTGTTGAGACCATGGTTCTCTATTCCGATGAAGCCGACAAGGTACTCGCGCTCGCGGCCAAGGACAGACGTTTCAATCACCTCATCGGTCTTCGGGAGGGACAATATCCGCTCTCCTGGGAGGTGCTCAGCACCGTAAGACGGCTCATCTATCAATATAATCTTCGTGGGCTGACCCACATCCTCGGATGGAGTGCCCGAATCCATGAAGTGTATGTCCCGTCAAGCAAGGATATGCACCGGCTGGTGGCCTGGGTTCCGGAGTTTTGCGAGGCTCTGGGGGCACCCCCAAAAGTGCGTGATGCCTTCGCGGAGCTGGCCCATGAGCTCATGATGAACGCCGTCTACGACGCCCCGGTGGACGTCGAGGGGAATCACCTGTATGCACAGGATCGCAAGCAGGAAGTCAGTCTCCACAAGGATCATTACCCCCTGTTTTCCATCGGCACCAACGGTGATCTGCTGGGCATATCCGTTCGGGACCCTTTCGGAGGACTCAAACGCAAGCACATCTTCAACGGCCTTGACCGCGCCCTCTCCCAAAAAGGACAAATAAACACAGAGGGCGGGGGCGCAGGGCTCGGGATGCTCTACATTTACAATCACGGATTTGCATCCTTTTTCTCGGTTAAAGAAGGGGAGTACACCGAGGTGTCCGTCATTTACGACATCACAATGAACAGGCGGGATTTTGCTACCCTGCCAAAATCCGTGCACTATTTTGTGGAATAGCCCATATGGGCCTTTTTCAGGAACTTCATGCTTTTTTTCGTCTAAACAAGTTGCTGTGACGGAATGTATGGACTAGATTTTACCCATTGAGTCCACCTGGAACTCAAGGTTCTGAACTGGTCAGCGTATGACCGGCCGGAGACCACTTTTCGCGAGCGTGGGCCAGACCCACCACTCAGGAGAAAACCATGTCCGATGAAAATCGTCTTGACGTACGCAAGGTAGTTGAAGACAAAATAATGGCTCTTCAACTTAATGGCATCATTGATGAAAGTTTCAACGGGAAGCAGCTCGCTGAGGGCCTGAAAGAGACCCTCATTGTGGATCTTTCGGGAGTCCGTCGTATCAGTTCCTTTGGTATCCGGGAGTGGATGGAATTCCTGCACATTGCCGAATCCAAATGTGAATCCATATTTTACATCCAGTGTCCTTCCCGCATTATCGACCAGTTCAACATGGTGGCAAACTTCGGCGGGAAGGGACAGGTTGTCTCCTTCTATGCCCCCTATCACTGTGACTTCTGCGAAGAGGACCACTCCGTCCTCATTGATGTTGCGGATCAATTTGACAACATCAAGGAATCCACCCTCCCCGATAGGGCTTGTGCCACCTGCAGTGAGTCCGAATACCTGGATGAGGACGCGGAGACCTTTCTGAGTTATCTCGTCACCCAGATAAAACCGGAACCCGATGCAGAAGTCATCGCCTTTTTGAGCCACCGTCTCCGGTATCAAATCGCCCGATCCCGGCAAAAACTAAAGATCGACATGCACATCGGCGAGGCCACCTATATCCGCTTCATGGGTGACCTTGACGGCACCTTCACCGGCAAGAAAATTGCCGAAGGGAAGGAGGGCAAAATCATCTTCGACATGAACGGCGTGGGAGACATTGCCGAGGAGGCTATCCCCGCATGGATCGAGATGATGCGCATCATGGAACCCAACGTGGAGAGCATCTTCATCCTCGGAGGCGCGAGCACCTTTGTGGAGAAATTGCTGATCCCCGATGCAATGGCCGGAGGCAAGGTCAAGCTGGTGGACCTTTTCCTTCCCTATACGTGTGAAGCATGCAACACCACAACAGATCAACATCTCGCCATCGATGAGCATTACGAAGTACTCAAGTTTGCCACTGCGCCGGAACTCAAATGCCCGGACTGCAGTGGAAAATGCATGTCCACGGTGGACGAGAGCATTCTGACCCGGCTCGCCACCCTGGCAAAACCCGATTTTGACAAGGGCAACATCAAGTTTGTGGAGCAGGCTCGAAGCGCCATCAAGAAAGCGTCTGCACC
>JAHJLU010000122.1 GCA_018821745.1 Myxococcota bacterium
ATCGACGGGAAAATCATTACCCATCTAAAAAACGGATTTGAAGAATGTGACAAGTGCGGGTTCGCCGAACGAGAATTTGCGGTCGCTCCCAGCGGAAATATCTACGGGTGCGAGCGGCTCATTGGAAATGACGACAACGAAGAGATGTGCATCGGAAATGTCGCCACGGGCTTTGATGAGGCCAAACGCGCGGCAATCATAGCAAAAAGGGGCAGCAATGTGAATCTCGACTGCCTGGAGTGTACCTACAGAAATCGGTGCATGAACTGGTGCCACTGCATCAACTACGCCACGACCGGGGCGATTGACACCACCGACGGGATAGTGTGTTTCCATGAACGGATCGCCATCTCCGTAGCGGACAGGGTGGGCGAGACGCTGTTTAATGAAAAAAATCCGCTGTTTCTGAACCATTTCTATGACATTGGAGCGGAACAATCTCCCCCGGAGCCATAGACGCTCCCCCAAAACCGCCCCCGTGCGCGATCCGATTTTTTCCTCCCCCTCTCCCCCGTTGGAATTGTTTTGATGAATTCTGTGCCATTATCAAGGATTTGTGCTAAGTTATCAATAACTCGCTGGTGGAGAAACTACTATGGCAAGCAAACTCAAGATACTGATAATTCTCATTGTTTCCTTGAACGTGTTCTCTTGCAGCTTTGATGGCAAAGGCCTCGATATTCAGGGAGAATCATGCGTTGACGAGATCCAGAACGGCGCAGAGACCGATACGGACTGCGGTGGAGGGACCTGCCCTGCCTGTCGTGACGGCAAAACCTGCCAGGCTCCGCTGGATTG
Organism: Myxococcota bacterium; assembly: GCA_018821745.1. GTDB lineage: Bacteria > Myxococcota_A > Polyangia > HGW-17 > HGW-17 > SZUA-580. Next base: position 799 of record JAHJLU010000122.1, read on the forward strand.
TGAATCGGGGATCTGTTCCGAGTCCGGCATTTGCGTGACCCAGGAAATGTGTTCAGACGGTATGCAAAATGGAGACGAGACAGACGAAGACTGCGGTGGACCGCTGTGTGACAAGTGTGTAGAGGGCAAGAGCTGTCTGGATGCCAATGATTGTGTCTCGGGGATCTGCGGCGAAGAGGGACTCTGCGTCCTGCCCCTGCCCTGCGAGGATAACATTCAAAATGGCAGCGAAACCGACATTGACTGCGGTGGAGATGAGTGTGGCGGCTGCGATACAGGAGAGACGTGTCTCCTTGGGTCTGACTGTCTGAGCAAAGTCTGCGATTCCCTGAATCAGTGCGCGGAGCCCTCCTGTTTTGACACCGTAAAGAACGGTGATGAGACCGATATCAACTGCGGCGGATCTGTTTGCGATCCCTGTGTCGAGGGGGAAAAATGCCTGTCCGGTTCCGATTGTGAGAGCAATATTTGTGATGACCTCAACGTCTGCTCGGGCTCTTCCTGCATCGACAGTGTTCGAAACGCCGATGAGACCGATATAGACTGCGGTGGTCCTCTCTGCAGCCCCTGCATTGCGGGAAAACACTGCACCATGGGCTCCGACTGTCTCAGCCTGATCTGCGACATCACCGATATCTGCACGGCCCCCAGTTGTGATGATCTGGTCCAGAACGGTGACGAGATAGACACGGATTGCGGTGGGTCCCAGTGCCCTGCCTGCGGAGCGGGGCTCACCTGTTTCGTCAACAGTGACTGCAGCTCAGGCTATTGCAATGGGGGAATTTGTGAGAATACCACCAGTTGCAAGGCACTTTTCGCGGTGGATCCGTTGATGTTGCCCGGGGATTATGTGATCGAGACGCTCACGGGCCCCGTGTGGGTTTACTGCCACCTCGACGGCGTGACCGCCTATACCTTTCACTATGTCGATGGCGGAGTGCCGACAAACCACAAAGATGTCAATAACTCGTGTAAACTTGCAGGGCTGATGCTCTTTACCCCCACCAGTCAGGCCCATTATGCAATGGGCAGGGATTACCTTCTCTCCATCGGCGGTCAGACAGGTGGGAACTTCCTGGGGCCCCTGGGTATCTATAATCCCAGCGACGGGGATGACTCAGGATGGGACCAGTGGTGCGAGCACGACAGCTACTGCTGCCGTAAAAAGATGATTGGCGGTGGCGCCGCCGACACGGTGAGTGTTGGCAGTTGCGGTTTCACTTCCCTGGCGGGGCAGTCCTTCTGGGCATCAGAGATCACAACCCTCACCGAACCCAACGGTGACTACGACGCCAACTGCTGGCTGGGGTTCCGCTACAACGCCAATGGCGATGTAGCCAGCTGGAATGATGATGACTGTACCTACAGCTACTCCTCCTATCTGTGCATGGCAACAGACGATTTTTAAAGGATTTTCAGGCAACAACCGAGGGGGTGAAAAGCGGTGGGGAGTCAGCAAGGAATGGATCCATGGAGTCGCCGCTGAATGGTGGATACTCTCTTGAGACGCCGATTATATTGAGCGCACAGAGTGTCGCCATGTTCTCTCGAGCCTCATAGGAGGCTGAGCCCGTGTGGGCGGCGAGGACCACATTGGGGAGCTCACTGAGACCGGGTGCAAGGTCGGGTTCCTGCTCATACACATCGAGGCCGCACAGAAAGCGGGGGTGGGTTTTCAGGTGCTCGACCAGCGCCTTTTCATCAATAACCTGCCCCCTGGACATGTTAATGAGCACCGCATCGCTTTTGCACAAGGCAAGCCTGGGCGCATTGATCAGATGAACCGTGGTCGGGTTCAGGGTGGGAAAGAGTGCGATGACATCAGACTCCTTGAGGAGAGTATCTATGTTCTCCACGTGGGTGACAAAGGCGGAACTGTTCCCCATGAATCGATGGAATTCGCGGAGCTGGTTCTCCATGGGCAATTTTGGGGAGGGAGAGGCGTAGAGGCAGTTCATCTGGTGTCCCATGACCATCATACGGGCATAACTGGATCCAATCCGTCCCGCTCCGATGAGACCGAGGGTTTTTCTATACAGCAGATTTCCCCTCAGCAGGCGGGGCAACCAACCGGAAAATTTTCCTTCCCGCATGAATTTGTCACCCTCGGCAACCCGCCTCGCTGCAGCGAAGGTCAACGCGACGCCCATCTCTGCAGTGGTGTGGGTCAGAACACCAGGGGTATTACAGACCGCGATCCCCAGCTCTTTTGCACAGGCTGTGTCCACATTATTGTACCCGACGGCATAATTTGCGTAGACTTTACAACCAGCCGCCCCAAGCTTTCTCACACACTCTTCATCCCATGTCTCACTGAGCTGGCCGATAACGGCGTAGCAAGAATCCCCTACAAGCTCCAGCAGCTCACTCTTTGAAGGTACCCGCTCTTCGGTCACAATATCAAGGGAAAATCCCGCCTCAGTGAGCAATGAGATCCAACGATCCCCGGGGAGGGATTTGGTGCACAGAATCCTTTTGGACGCCGATGGGTTGATTGTCTTGATCTGCATGTTAGCTTTTCCTTTTCATGGCATTGACCGGGCTGATATTGGCCGCACGGAGGGCAGGAAGGAGCGATGCTATCCACGCGAGTAATATCAACGCCACGCTGGTCCATGTTACCGTGAGAAATGAAATCTCGGCATAAATTTTTTCCGAGAAGCTCCCGCCGGCAATCTCGATCGCCTCTCCTCCGGTAAAAATAGTCGGATTTATCCCCCAGGTGTGGCTGTACCAGACGGCGGTCAATCCGACCCCGAGCCCCAGCGCAAGCGCCATTATTCCCAGCAGCAGCGACTCGTAGGAGATCAGGCGGAAACACTGCCACCCGGTCATCCCAATGGAGCGCATGACTCCAATCTCCCGGGTCCGTTCAAGCACCGCCATAAACAGGCCGTTCATGATGATGATGGACACGATGAAGAAGATGATTCCCTGAAACAACCATACCGACGCGTTGTGGTAGGCAATAAACTGGGAGAGCATCGGGAGCGCTTTGAACCATGGCATAATCTCCAAGTCGGGCCGTTCAAGGATTTTTGCGACCTGACGGGCCATTGAGGCGCTCTGGGTGATATCCCGGTACACCGCGATCCGGGAGTATTTCCCTTTCATGCTGAGGAGTTGCTGGACATAGGCGATATCCATAAACGCGGTGCGCCGCTCCTGTTCCGGTATTCCCGTAGAAAAGATCCCCAGGACGGGGATCTTTTCCAGGACAGGTCCTGCAAGGCCTTGCGTTATGAGCAAAATGGAATCAC
>JAHJLU010000123.1 GCA_018821745.1 Myxococcota bacterium
CAACTGGTTTGATACCTGTATCCCGGAGCATATCCGAGATTCCATGAACGTATTCTTCTCCCAATTCATGGGAGGAGAAATGGAGGTCCTTGAGCGGCATGAAAACGCTGTGATCACAAAGGATGGCAGGGAGCGCATCATCTCCTGGCACAATGCCCCCCTTCGGGATGACGCAGGCCGCATCCATGGTGTACTCAGTTCCGGGGAGGACGTGACAGAGGAGCGGATTGCGCAGCAGAGACTGGCGGAATCACTCAATCTCTCCCAACAGCTCGCCCAGGAGAACAATGGATTTTTCTCCGCCGCAAAGCAGGTGCTTCAACTGGAAAGCTTCGAAGAGACCGCCCGGAATCTCTTCGAGGCCTGTCTGAGCATGACCGGTGCCGTGGCGGGCTATCTTGCCCTGTCCGAGGGGGAAGATCAGAAGGGGACTGTGGTTTATCACACCACAGGTAATCTCCACAGCCAGCCGGCCCAGGATGCCCTTATTCCCCTGCATGGCATGCACAATGACTCGCTCATCAAGGGCAAGGCCTTCTATGAGAATAATATATCCCGGACCATGGCACAGGCACTTCCCCCCGGGCATCTCCCCCTGAAAAACTTCCTGCTGGCTCCCCTGGTCATCGCAGGCAGTGCCGTGGGCAGCATTTGCATCGTCAACAAACCCGAAGCTTTCACCGATCATGACGCCACCATCGCGGAAACCTTTGGGGATCTCGCGGCCATCGCGCTGAAAAACTCGCGTATTCAGAAATCCCTGCAGCAGTCGGAGCAGTGGAGCCGGCATCTGTTCAACGCCTCCCCCGACGCCATGTTCGTGATCAGCGAGGATCGAAAGATCCAGGACGTAAACGCCACCGCGGTGGAGAGATACGGTTACACCCGTGAAGAGATGCTCTCCATGAAGGTCGAGGATTTATCGCCGGCGGATCTGAAAGGCCGTGCGCCAGAGAGGGTGAAGAAATCCTTCGACTGCATGACCAAGTTCGAGTGGCGCCACATACGAAAAGACGGCACGGAGATCCCCGTGGAGATCAACTCCAGAACCTTCGACTTCAGGGGTGAGCGCCGCCTGATTCTCTCCAGCGCCCGGGACATCTCCGAGCGCATCCAGGCGCAAAGGGAGCAGGAGCATCAGACCGAGCTGCTCTCCGCCATGTTTGACAATATTCCCGTCATGATCACCTACTACGACCCAAAGATCAACGTGACCCGGGCCAACAGGACCTTCGAAAACCTCGTGGGCTGGACCAACGAAGAGTTATCCACCATCAACCTCCTCGAGGCGGTCTACCCCGATCCCCAGTACCGGCAGACCGTTCAGGATTTCATGGCCGCTGCGCCCAAAAAGTGGAAGGAGTTTGTCATCCGGACAAAGAACGGAGATGATCTTCACACCACCTGGACAAATATTACCATCTCCGACGATACGCGATTCGGCATCGGGCTGGATCTCACCGATTCCATCAAAACCGAGAAGGAGAAGAAACTGCTCACGGACCAGCTCCATCAGTCCCAGAAGATGGAGTCCGTCGGTCGCCTTGCGGGAGGTATTGCCCACGATTTCAACAACCTCCTCACGGGGATCAACGGATATGTGGAGATTATCCTCGAGGAGCTTGAGCCCGGTGACCCCCTGCGGGCCGATATGGACGAGATCAGGATTGCGGGTGACAGGGCTGCGGAGCTGACCGCCCAGTTGCTGGTTTTCTCACGCAAGCAGATAATCTCCCCCAAGGTCATCCGCCCCAACGAGATCATCGAGCGTTCCCAGAAGATGCTCCATCGCCTCATTGGAGAGGATATCCATTTTGAATTCCATGCGGCAAAGGATCTGGGGCGGATCAAGGCTGATCCCTCCCAGACCGATCAGATATTGGTCAACCTGGCCGTAAACGCCCGTGACGCCATGCCCGACGGGGGCAGCCTCGTCATCTCCACCGGGAACACCTCTCTGGACGGGGAGTTCTGCAAAACCCATCTCGACGCCATACCCGGGGAGTATGTCACCATAACCGTGGCGGATACGGGGTGCGGCATGGACGCAAAGACCATATCCATGATCTTTGAGCCCTTCTTCTCCACAAAGAGCAAGGGGCGGGGCACGGGGCTCGGGCTGGCCACGGTGTATGGCATCATGAAGCAAAACAACGGCTTCATCGACGTGGTCTCCGAGCCTGGTAAGGGCACCACCTTCGCCATCTATTTCCCCAGGGTTTTGGACGCCGCCGACGAGCTGGAAGGGCTCAGGGTCTCCGGCCTTCCCACGGGTTCTGAGACCATCCTCCTGGTGGAGGACGAGACAATGGTCCGCAAGCTGGCAAGAAGGGTGCTGGAGAATCAGGGGTATACGGTCATCGAGGCGGAAAACGGAGGGGAAGCGCTGCTCATCTTCGAGAGGCAAGGTGCATTGATTGATCTGGTCCTCACCGACGTCATCATGCCCGGCA
>JAHJLU010000124.1 GCA_018821745.1 Myxococcota bacterium
AGGGGATCCCGCAGGATCATCTGCCGGCGCATGGCCGCCCCGACGAAGACACCCACGAGGCAGACCGAGAGCGTCCAGATGGCCAGCTGGCCCCAGGTGAGCGCCCTGCCCGTGAGGATGGTGAGGGCGGGGATGGCGGTCACGAGACCGGCCGAAGAGATGGAGGCGGCGCTGGAGGCGGTGGTCTGGGAGGTGTTGTTCTCCAGCATGGTCCAGGTGCGGGCGCCTGCGTGGCGGGACATGAGCTGCCAGAAGCCGTAGCTCATGAGGACCGCGATGATGGAGATATTAAAGCTCCATCCAACCTTTAACCCAGCGTATATATTGCACAGCGACAGGACGCTGCCCATCAGCATGCCCGTGACAATAGCCCGGATGGTGAGCTGGGGGGAGACCAGGTCCTGGGGGAGGGGAACGAGAAAAGCCTCGGTCCCGTGGGGGATATTGTCCCGCAGCTCGGTGGACTCGCTCTCCAGGGGAACGGGAGTTTCCGAGGGCGGGTGGTCGTCGTTTTTCGTGGTTTTCACACTCCTCCTTATTGGTTTTAGGAACTTTGTCCTGGTACCTTCAGTCCAGACTTCCCGCCGGCGAAAAGAGCGGCGGGTACCGGTCAGCCCCCCTGCGGCAGGACCCAGTGATAATGATGTGGGTAAAGGGATCCCGATTCCAGTGGTAAAATGCAGAATTTCCAAAAAAATGCACGGGAAAGGGGTGCTTTCTGACCCCCTTTGCCGGGTCGGGAGTCTTTTGGCGCTTTCTTTATGATTTTGGAGATCTGCATGTTCTCCCCGGCGGGATATTTCCGGGGCCCGGCGCCCCTTTTTACAAGACGGCGTTTGAGCCTCCACGGGTCCACAAAAGGGGGTAAATTTTTACCAAAATGCCCCCAGGGGCTCCATGGATGCACCTGCAGGCGATTTTATCCTGGAGCCTTGTTATCAATAAAGCCCCCTCCCGAAAACGGTGCCCCCAGGTACGCCCCCGGAGCCCCCAGGGGCAAAAAATTAGCCGGGTCTTAGTTTTCGATAAGGATGTATTAACAGTGACATGCAGCGTGGTTGCCGACAAAAAACCCAGTGTCAGTTGTTACAGTATTCCCGGGGGGCTTTACGGTGGCGGGTCAGATGCGGCCCGTGAGGCCGATGCCCCACTTGAGGGAGGGGAGGCGGTAGAACCAGGCGCTGTAGTTGTAAAAGACCACAAAATAGAGCTCCTGGGAGCGGTTGGAGTCGAGCTGCTTGGCACCAAAACCCAGCTCCACGCCGAAGCCTTCGTAGTCGGAGCCGTTCTCGCTCACATAGGAGAGGTTCAGGTGAATCCCCGGCCTCGCCTCGCCCTTGGGGCCGTCGCCCACGGTGGAGAAGAAGAGCTTCAGCCGCGTCTCCCAGATGCGGTCCCGGGCTGCGGGGAGGTCAAGGGTCGCCAGCTCCAGCTCGGCTTCCCAGGTGGAGCTGGCCATGCTGTCGGCGAAAATGGCCAGTGAACGGCGGGAGATGTTCACAAAGGAGCGGCGGACATCGATCTCGCGGTTCTCCCAGTACCCCAGCCCCAAAAAGGCGACGCGGGTCCGGTTCTCGAACCAGGTGACATCGGTGTCCTTGAAAAAGGCGTGGAGACTCGATTGGACCAGGCGGTGGTTGATGGGGTAGCCCCCCACCTCGTAGTAGAAGCGGTTCTCCCCCTCGGGGGTCATGGCGCCGAAGGAGGCCTGCCCGTACACATTGAGGTCAAAGAATTTCCACAGCTTTTTGCGGATCCCTCCCCCCACCAGGCCGTATCCCTGGGCGGCGTCCTGCTCGTAGTAACTGAAGCCCGTGACCAGCCCATAGACGTAGCCGTAGGGGAACTGCCAGGTGGCGCCCACGGTGCCCCCCGAGAGGGCGCCGCCGGGGCCTTTGCCATAGAGCACCACGTCGGCGTAGAAGCTGTCGGAGAAGAGGGACTTGTCGCGCCGCTCGAAGTTCTCCCCGATGATTACCCCGTCCTTCACCATGGGGTTTCGCAGGAAGTGGGCCACCGAGGCATAGTAGCCCTGGGGTGACATCCCCGGGAAGGGGACCTCCTGGGCATGAACCGCGCCGGGGAGACACCACAGGAGACCAAAAATGATAAATGGGGTTATGTGCTTCATGGTCCTGTCATTGTAGCACAGCAGCATAAAATGGGGAGCACCTGGCCTTCATCTTTGGCCAGTTTCGTTGACCACCTCTATGGATGGTGTCATCCACCTGTGACTCAAAGGCAGACTGCCATATCATCAAAGACTCTCTATCGGAAAAATGCAGAAGCTCTCTGAAGCAGAACTACCTCGTTCGCATTGCGTGTTTTGAACTGGAGACCTTTTATCTTGGAGATCTGGCCGCTGTTGAGAAGGGTATGGAAATTAAAGGGCTCTCCAAGAAACAAAAGAATGCCAAATGCCGAAACCCCGACGATCCTGCCAACGCCTCTGAGGAAATGAAGAGACTTACTGAATTCAAATATCAGAATATCTCCGGTTCTCGTGATATTGGACCACACATGTCCCTTTCGGACAACCGCTCCTTACGTTTCCAGGCCCTGACGACAGGCACCAAAAAACTCATTGAAGACTGGGAGTAAGCGCCTGGTCGGCTCACTGCAACCTCGCCCTTCACTTTCGCTGGTCCATTTCCAGGCCAGGTACACTCAACTGCACCGAAACCTTTCACGTGGTGAGCCGGAGGATCTCCCGCATCAGGGAGGGGATGTCGATGTCCTGGGGGCATTTGGAGAGGCAGGCTCCGCAGCCGGTGCACCGCGCGGCGGACTGCTCACTGGTGACCCGCATGCCGTAGCGCATCCGGAAGAGGGCGTCGCGGCTCTCCGCGGGGAGGTGATGGTGGTCGTTCAGGAGGAGGAGGTTCTTGGGGATCTCGACGCCCTCGGGGCAGGGCATGCAGTAGCGGCAAGCGGTACAGGGGACCTCGGCGCTGAGCCGAAAGGCGCTCTGGACGCGGGCGATGATGTTCGTCTCCTCCTCGCTCAGGCTGTGGGGCAACCCCTCCCGGGCGATGCGGAGGTTCTCTTCAACCTGGCTCTGGTCGTTCATGCCGCTGAGCACGACGTGGATGCCGGGGTCGTTGAAGAGCCACCGGAAGGCCCACTCGGCGTTGCTGCGCTTTGTCGGTGCGGTATCCAGAATGGCCTGCGCCTCAGGGATGAGAGGACGGGCCAGATAGCCGCCCCGCAGGGGCTCCATGATGGCGATCCCCATGCCCTTCTCCTGTGCTCTCTGGAGCCCCCGTCGCCCGGCCTGGTA
>JAHJLU010000125.1 GCA_018821745.1 Myxococcota bacterium
GTCGGTGGTTTTTCCCGTCAACAAGTCAAATATCCTGTTTGTTATTCTCATCGGGCTGATCTTCTTTGCAGAGTCCCCCACGCGCTACCAGTGGCTGGGAATTGCTTCCTCACTGGCTGTGCTGCTTCTGATTTCAAGCGAACAGATCAAGCTCTCGGGATCCACCACGCTGAGTGGAATAGGCTTTGCCCTTGTGGCTGCCCTGTGCACCGCCTTCTCCATGACGGCGGGAAAAATGGCGTCAACCCGGGTCGACAGGACATCCTATATTATGCTCTCCTACAGCATCGTGGTCGTTGTCTCGCTGCTCGCCTACCTGAAGCGGACCTCCCCGGAAGATAAAAAGAGAGCCTTCCGGGGCCCCGGAGTCTTCATAACGGGGGGCGCCATCGGTCTGCTCAACTACTTCGGCTACAAACTTATCCTCGCGGCCTTCGCATCGGGCAGCATGTCCCTGGTTCAGCCTGTCCTGGCCCTCTCCATCCTGATCCCCATCTCGCTCTCCGCCGTGATCTACCGGGAGAAACTCACGACCATCCGAGTCATCGCCATCGGCCTCACCGTGGCGACAATCCTCCTGATAAAGAGTTGACGCAATGACCGGCGCTTCTTTACGGTGTGGACACGGAATTTGAAATCCGGCGGTTTGAAATTCCTTTTATTTGTAGACGGGATGCGTTATACAGCCCAATCACCTCTTGTTTTCGGGTAAAAGTGCTAATGAAAATAAGATGATGGCTTTGGCACCATTGAGTGGTTTTATGGAGTCGCGGTTATGAGCAAGATTTCAAAATTTCAGACAGCACGATGGTCAATATTCTCTGTCCTGATCCTCACCTACATCCTGGTCTTCTTCCACCGGATGGCGCCCGGGGTTGTCTCCGAGTACCTCATGGCCGATTTCAAGACCACGGGGACCCGGCTCGGCACCCTCTCCGCCATGTATTTCTTCATCTACGCCGCCATGCAGCTCCCCTCGGGGGTATTAGCTGACACCCTGGGGACCAGGACATCGATTATTTTCGGCAACATCATCGCCGGGGTGGGCTCCATCGTGTTTGGCCTCGCGACCAGCTTTGAGATGGCCATTGTGGGCCGCTTCTTTGTCGGACTCGGCGTCTCCGTCGTGTTCATCAGTATCATGAAAAACAACGCCGTCTGGTTTAATGCCAAGGTGTTCGGTCTCATGAGCGGCGTCACCCTCCTCATCGGCAACCTCGGCTCGGTCACGGCCGCGGGGCCCCTCTCCGCCATGCTGGGGGTCTTCACCTGGCGTACGATTTTTATCGGGATAGGGATGCTCTCCCTGTTGCTGGCGGTTGCCGGATTTTTCATCGTGCGCAACAAGCCGGAGGATATGGGGTTTGAACCACCCAACAAGAAGGCAGCCGAGGGGAAGGGCCCCGTCGTCCACAAGAGCTGGGTGAAGAACCTCCTGAGCGTCATTGCCGTCCTCAGGATCTGGCCCGGATTCTGGGTGCAGTTCGGAGCCATCGGCGCGCTGTATGCGCTCATGGGACTCTGGGGAGTGCCCTACCTGCGGGACGTACACGGCCTCGCACGGCCCCAGGCGGCCAACTACATGACCATCATGCTGCTCTCGTTTGCTGTCGGAGCGCTCTTCTTCGGGTGGTTCTCCGACAGAATCGGAAGAAGAAAACCGGTGCTCATCGCCGGTATGCTGCTCTACGTCTGCTCATGGATCATTCTCATATATTACAAGTGGTCCGCAGGTATTGAGGGGCAGGCCCTCTTTGCGGTGATGGGTTTTGCGGGTGCATCCTTCGTCATTACCTTCGCCAGCGCCAAGGAGGCCATCAACCCCGAGCTCTCGGGCATGGCGGTGAGTGTTGTCAATACCGGCTGTTTTGCCGGCACGGCCCTGGTCCAGCCGCTCTTCGGGTGGATAGCTGACAGGACCTGGGACGGCAAGGTGGTCGACGGCATCAGAGTTTACAGCCCCGCCGATTACCACAACGGATTTTTGCTCATGCTCGGGTTTGCCATCCTGGGCCTCCTTGCAAGCCTCTTTGTGCGGGAAACATATTGCCGCAATATCACCGTAGAGGATCCGGCAAAAGCATAGAGCCACACCAAAGCAGCCAACAGGGGAACTTTGGGGTCCGCTCAGGGGGCCGTGTTGCATACAAGAGCAGTTTAAGAAGCACCAACCGGGGGCGGACGCAAGATGGCGTAACAGCATAATATCTAATGAAAACAAAGCCAAAGCTGGTTTGACATCACAGGAGAAGTTTGATACTCTGACCCTTCGTCCTGCTCATCGGGAACGATTTCTTCGATTACTTTGAGTTTGAGAGAGATTGCATGAAAATAGCGGCGCTTGGCGACAACGTTCCCCTTGGGACATACCATTTTCACAGCCGGTTCACCCACGTGGTGAACTACCAAAACGACAATGGTATCATCTCCTTCGTCGACAGCGCCAAGGACCTCTCAGGGCGCACTCTTTTGGTCTCCGTTCTGCCCCGGGGGGAAGAACCGGTTGTGGTCTTTTCCTCCCATGTCCTGGTGGCGAAGAGACATCTCTCCACCGGTGATGCCTGCCAATATGACTCCTCCTTCGAGGGGTTTGCTCCCGAGCTGAGCCTTGAGTCTTTTGTGCATGCGATGAAGCGTGTTCTGCGCACGAACGCGCCGGAACTCTCCCTCGCGGTGCTCTATGATTCCGGGCACGAGGTGGCCTTCACCTCATCCTTCGAGAAGGCGGTTCTTGCGCGCTTCAAGAAGGCGTTTGCCTCCATGGGAGGCGGTGATGTGGTTGATTGTGTCGACCAGTTCAAGGGGGTGGGGTTTGGTCTCACGCCCTCGGGAGATGATTTTATCACGGGGCTCCTCTATGCGCTCTCCTCCCTTGCCCCCGAAGGCGCGCTGCTCGCCCTCAAAAAAACCATATTGGAGCGGGTCCAGAGCTGCACGGCCCTCTCTTTTCAGTTTATGAGCGACGCGGCCGCGGGGATATACCCGCAGGATATTAAAAGTTTGTTCCTCTGTGCACAGAGCGGTGATGATAATGGCGTGGGGCGGCACCTGCAGGATATCCTCTCCCACGGGCACTCTTCGGGTGCCGACACCATCGCGGGAATGGTGGCAGGATTTGAGTGGTTCTTCACACAACGTACCAGCGAAGCCGGTATTAGAATACGAGGATGAAATGATTACAAAAGGTATCATTAAAAAAGGTGAGTATTTTGACTCGGTAACCCTGATGATTGTCTCGCGGAAGCTGTCGGCGGTAGAAGGCGTGGCAGACTCCTCAATCGTCATGGGAACCTCCGAGAACAAGGCGATTCTGGAGTCCGCGGGGCTCCTCATCGACACCTTTACCGAGAGCTCCGATACAGACCTGCTCGTTGCCATCAAAGCCGAGGATCAACTCACCTTCGAGA
>JAHJLU010000126.1 GCA_018821745.1 Myxococcota bacterium
AGGCGAACATGAGCACTTCCATGGGCCAGTCCATGGGGATCCCCTCCTCGGCAATCCTCACACGGGACCTCGTTCACTTTCGCAAACCCAAAGACCCTAAGGCGCTGCATCCATGGGAGCTCTCCCTGGTGCACCGGGAGTCCATGCCCGACATCACCTCCGCGGGCAAGTCCGACATGAAAACCCGGGAGTTTTTTGAGCAGGTCAACGCTCTCCACGCTACCTCCCTCTATGAAATCGGCAAGACCGGCAATGTGGGCGCGATTCACATCACGGGGGTAAAAGACTTGAACAACATGGCCCACAACAGCACCATGCCCCACCACCTGTACCTGGGCCTCTTTCCCTTCCCCGACGGTCCCCTGAAAAAGGGGATGACCTACACCATCGCCCGCCTGGGGGGAGGCCGGCGCAGCCCAGGCCTCAAAGAGCAACCCACTGTGCGGATCACCATCGAGGAGATCACCCCGTCGCTGCTCCGCTATTCCTACGGCGGGCGACGCTTCAACCCGGGGATCATGAAGACCATCATGAAAAAGATGTCGGGTAAAAAGGGTCCCCGTATCTCCGACGTGGTGACAAAATTCAGAGGACAGACGATACTCGACCTCAAGCGCAAGGTTGTGATCAATCGCCACGCCGAGCACACCCGTGTCAAGATCACCGTGCGTCAGAAGGGACGTCGGTTCTCCACCACCATCCAGGCATTCCTGCGCTTCACCTTCAACCCCGAAGGAGAGAAGAACCCCATCCCCGAAATATTTGAAACTGACGTTGTCAATCAGGTGTTCGTGGAATAGCCCGGGCCCATGGATATTTGCCGCAGCAGCAGCGGGACCAGTCCATCTGAAATCTGAAGTCCAATCGTAATCGCGTTGCCTCTCTTGTTGTCATGGCTCTTTTTCAGCGCGGGTAGCCAAATCATCCAAGGTGGCGCGCGAGGAATCTATTCCCAGGGCCACTATGGGGCCAAAGCCAGCTTGGCATCCGATGGTGGGCCATTAACCATAGTTCTCTCTTTGACAAAAACGTAAATGGCCGTGACAGGTTTCTCAACTATAGTGCCGAGCTCTCTCTGGGAGGGATGCACAACGCCGAAGCGGAAGAGACCCAACGAACTGGTGGGGATTTTGCGTTGCAGTCTGACCTGCCTGTAGGTCAGTTATTGAAGAGCTGTGCCTACTTTTCGTCCAGGCACATGAGGATTTCGGGGTTGGGTTCAGCGTTTTGCGTGGGATCGTCGCAGGTCATCTGCGGGGAGGTCTCGTGGGTGAAGCACTCTGTCGGGTTGTCGGCGCAATAGCTTTGGCACTGCGCTACGTTGCATGACCGCCAGTTGAGGGTATGGAATCCCGAGTCTCTGTCTTTACCCCAGAAAAAGGTCTGGCACCCATGGGCCACTATGGGGCCGCAGTGCCCGGTGCACCGCATTATTCCCTCTTCGTCCGGGGCACGCTCACTGACAAATGCATCGATCACATCAGCACAGGTGGCGCCTCCACCCTCGCCTTGCACGTGCTCGCCGCATCTCCCGAATGATGCGTGGGCACCGTTCTCCGCATCATATTCAGCCTCGGAGTTCGCACACTCATGGCAGGCCGTGCACTCCACCATGGGGGGAAGGCCTGCGGGAGGACACTCTACCCAACCCTCTTCACAAGCCCTTTTGCGCCAGTAGTTGATTCGCTCCACACAGCTTGTGCCATCGGTTTTCCAAACCGCCTGTGTGGTGTGGTTGGGAGGGCACTCCCATTCGCACGCTTCATCAAGCGGTTTGGTCACACAGGGACACACCGAGGCATATCGCTCACCGTAGCAGTTGGCGTTTCCCGGGTCACTTGAGCAACTGAGCGTTGTCTCCGTCGGGAAAAAGCAGGTCTTTGCGCCATTCTCGTCCGTATTTATGGACACAAGGTATAACCCCTCAGCAGGCGCATCCGGCCACCAGCAGCCCCCCTCCTTGCAGGAGAAGCCCAGCCCCTCGGCGATTGGTGCAAAGCTGGCGATATCAGAGTGGGCTACGGTTTGGCCCCCGTTGCATGCGTAAAAGTCACAGTTCTGGGAGAGGGCGGCTTCGCACACACTTTTGCAGGTGGGACCATTCACATTGCCATCGTTTTTCATCACCCATATCACTTCGGAGTCTGGCTCGTCATAACAGGTGTATCCCGCAGCGCACTTCACGCCCGTGGGAGTGACCGTTCCGCCGTCTGTGTTATTGTCGGTGCCGTCACTCTTATCAGAGCAGCTCCCCAGAAACACAAACAGCCCACAAACTGCCAGTAACATAAAAGTATCCACACCTGTTTGCCCATACCTTTTCAAAAACATATCGCTGCTCCGTTCTGATAAGCTCCAGCAGATAATTACTTCTTTTGAGCAGGACAGCAATCGAAAAGCACCCAGGGGCGAGCTCGGACGCTCAAGGAGTGCTGGAGCGCTTCAAGGAACAAGACCCGCTCCCCGAACAAAACCTCCCCCTCGCCCTGCTCCTGAGTCGCGTTTTAGGCTGCTTGCAGACTACAACGCTTACGAAGGTTACCCACTTTGTGCAGAAACTCGCCGCCACATACTTGAGTTGCATTTTGGACTGCTGGCAGCAGGCCACAACGCTTACGAAGGTTGTGCACGTTGTGTGACATCCCACTGGATGGCCGGCCCCGCCCAGATCTACCATATGCCGAAGCCGCAGAGGGACCAGTCCGCCTGCAAACCCC
>JAHJLU010000014.1 GCA_018821745.1 Myxococcota bacterium
AACGACAAGGCGGGGAGTAATCTGAATCTCCTGCGATGGACCTCGGTCCAGACAATCAAAGAGAGCCTCTCCCCCCCCACGGATTATCGATACCCCCACATGCTGGAGGCGTAACCACAGCCTGTCAGGCGCCACGAAGGGACAATCACGCCCCCGTGTGCGGTTGTTCTTTACACCGGCCACACATTCTCTATCATGGCAGGTAACAATCCACTCATCACCCCTATAGGAGCTCCCCATGGTCCGACTTTCTCCCCTCTTCAATATGCTCTTCGTCCTTGCTGTGCTCACTGCCGCCGTGGCCACCCGAGCCACCGAGCCCGCATCCGACCCGGTTGCCCCGGCCACGGGCCCAAACCCAATCTCAGCGGAAGCACTCATCGGGTGGGGCTTTTGCCAGGGTTCCAACTGCGATCACGTGGGGGGTTCTCTGGGAATCTCCCTCGCAGGCTTCTACCGCCTCACGCCCAAAATCGCCGTCGGGGGCGAGTTTGAATACCAGGCATATTCAGCTTCCAACGCCGACTCCATGTACATGCTCGATTTCGCCGTGGCCGGCCGATATTATCACGATCTCGGGCTGTGTCCGCTCATGAAGAAGCCCCTCTCGGTGTTCGGCCACGTGGCCCTGGGCTGGACAAACTTCTCCTGGGAATGGGCGGGGGAGAGCGACAGTGTCTCCGGATTTTTCATCGAGCCTGGAGCCGGCGCCCAGTGGGAGCTCACCCCCAGGATCAACCTTGTCCTCCTGGTCAAGCTCCAGCTCAACATGTGGATGGATGATAACTTTGACTCCTTCAACAACTTCTACTTCGGTCTTGGTGCCGGGTATCGCTTCTAGCCCCCTCCCATACATTTTGCAGATCGCTTCAGCCCAAAGGCTTTGTGACTCTGGCGAAAGAGACAAGACGGGGATTCCGATAGGGCTCGAGGGGCCTTTCGGGGAACCGAATCATATATCCCGCACCGTTCTCCAGGACCTTTTCCACCCTCGCCTCTTCCATCTTGTCGTACCACAGCGTCCAGACCCGGCCCTTCCGGGGAAACTTCACACCGGTGGGGACAAGCTTGACCTCATCATTCTTCACCCGCAGGAGCTTCCCGGCGTACCCGATAATCCAGGAGGTGGTACGGGCGCGATGGATCAACTGCCCGAACTCAAAGTGACCTCCGCGGGAGAAGACCACGGGCATCCCCGGCGAGGGTTTCCCCGCCTCCAGCAACAGAAGACGCTCCACGGGGATCTCCTCCTTGCGCTCGCCCCTGGCCCACACCATGGAGACAAGAACCCTGCCTTTGGCCGTACTCACAACCTTGCCCCACTCTGAACTCATGCTGATCGCACAAAGGACCGTATCACCGCGTTTCAGCCTCGCCTTGGGTCTCTTGAACCCCTGCAGCATTGCCCCCGGGACAACAAAGTCCACGCCGTTGGCGTCCAGATGAACGCGGGTCTCCACGACCTTCTTAACCCGGGCGATGGAGTAATTGACGATATCCCAGGCACCACCCACGGGGACCGGACTCCACACCATGTCTCCCGGCTTGAAGCCGGGCACCGCGCTGGTCCCCTCAAAAAAAGGAAAGGGGGCCACGGGCTTCCCAAAACCTTTCTGCACAGGAATAGGGTCAAAATCCTTCCCGAAGGTTGTGGGCTTCTTGCGATCTTCCGTGGGGTTCTGGCGCCGTGGCTTTTCTTTTTGGGCACCGCAGGAGGATGCCAGCACCATGATGAGGATCAACGCTTTCATTTTCACTCCATACTGATGATGCCGGCCCTGAGGGCCATGGTCACCGCCTCGACCCGGGAATTAACGGATAATTTTTTGAAAATCCTGGCGAGAATTTTCTTCACATTGGTTCGAGACTTTCCAAGGGCCTCTCCGACTTCGGGATTGGACAGCCCCTTGGCCACCATGGTGAGGATGTCAATTTCCCCTTCGGTCAACGACCAGGAGACCTCCTGGCCAAACCCCACCGATGAGGAAAACATGTGCCAGAAGCGGGATGCCAGCTCGGGGTCAATCACGGTCCCCCCCTGGGCAATATCCTGGATGCCAGCCACCAGTTTCTTAAAAGGTGCCCCCTTGATAATATAGCCTGCCGCTCCACGGGTAATGGCGAGAAACACAGAGTCAGCCGCCTGGTGGGTCGTGAGAACCAGGATTTCAGGGGGATTCTCCCTCGCGACAATCTGCCCAATGGCCCAAAGTCCGCCCTTGCCCGGCATCTCAAGATCCAGAAGCATTACATCAGCCAGCGCAAGGGACGCATCGGCCAGGGCCTCTTCGGCAGACCAGGCGTTCCCCACGACACTGATGTCACCGAATTTGGGCAGAAAACGGGTGAGGTTCTCCTGAAATTCTTTACTGTCTTCACAGATATAGACATTGAGCGTCATGGAGTTTTTTCCTGGGTTTTCCCGGACACCTTGAACGCGCGAAGCAGCTTCTCAAGGCGCTGTTTACCCGTACCTGACCACTTTTTCCCCACGAGTTCAAGCTGAGTCACCACACCGGGGACGCCCTTGCACACCCCAAACCCCCCAAGGGCCGACATCAAGGACTTCTCATTTTTTTCGTCTGCGAGCAGCTTTGCCGCCCGCGGGCAGCTCGTGAGGCTCGTCTTGAATTCCCTGGCCGAGAAGAGGAGTCCGCTGATCAAT
>JAHJLU010000127.1 GCA_018821745.1 Myxococcota bacterium
AGGCGAACAGTGCGGCCCTTGTCAGCGCTGGCCCTGCTCACGGCATGACGTATCCACCACGCCGCATAGGTTGAAAAACGGTACCCACGATCGGGATCGAACCGGTCTACTGCCTTCATCAGTCCGATGTTCCCTTCCTGTATGAGGTCAATGAGCGTCATGGGGCCGTTGTTGTATCTTCGGGCTACCGCGATAACCAGTCGTAGATTGGCATTGATAAACTGATGCTTCACATGCTTCAGTTCCTTCAGCAATTGTTCAATTTCATGAAAAAACGCAAACGTTTTCTTTGACTTGCGAAGTTTCACTCCCTGGCTGCCTGAAAACTGACGGGAAACCATGTCCAGGATTTTGCCCAGGGCGATCTCGTCGAGATCAATTTTATTGAGCTCTCTCGCTGCGGCATCCAGAGGGTTTTCCTGAGAAGAATCTGAATTTCTTTTGTTTTTTTTCGGGGTAAGAGTTTTTTGGGAGATGAAGGAAATCAGTGAGTCGGGAATGTCCGTCTCAATATTCTGGATTTCTTCCATAAGCGTATGACGGGCGAAATCAAATTGCAGCAGATGGGTCCACAGAGAAACGCGAATTTCTCTAATGGAGCGCCCGAGGGAGATCTCATCTTCTGAAGTGAGCGTGGAGTATCGAGCCATCTCTTTGAAATATGTAACAGTATGGTTTTCACTCCTGACTATTTTTTCTGGCTCCTGCTCTTCCTCCATCTGGACTTCAGTGTTGTCGTCCTCGGTCTGCTCGGATTCGACTAAACCCCTGTCTTCATTCAATAGTTGTTGAACCATGATGGCCTCCATAAGCTAAGTTTAAAATAAAACGCAAAAAAGCCTTCAATAAGTAAAAAGTAAGAAAAAGGCTTTTATACCCTTATTATAGTGTAACAAAGGTCACAATGTAAGTCATAAATTCATATTTGTGCAAAATCAGAAAACACATGGGAACAGACACCTTGGAGCTGTTTCAGTTGCACGACAATCGAATTTTCTCAAAAATAGTCTGGAGATCCTCAAGACCCCTGGCCCGCAGGCTCGTCTCGAGGGTTCCGAAAAGCAGAGAGTTGGCCGTCTGCGAAGCCTGCAATACCTGCGACGCGAGGGGATGCTCCAGGGATTGCAGCCTCAGTGCATAGTTCACCGCGCTCTCTCCCGGGCTTCTTGGAACAGCCGCGAAGGGCGGCAGGGAGATGATCTCCGAAAAAATCATTGACGCCTGCAATGTGGTAAATGAGGGGGCTCTGGCAGGCCGTGGGGCTCGAGACTCCGATAGATTTTTGCCAGAGGTGGTCACGGGGTTGTGCTTTCGAATGAAGATTACCAGGAGTCCAATAATCAGGCAGACAATCGGCAGCAGCAGCGCAGCCGTACGGAAAAATCCCGCCTTGGAAATATTCATGGGCGTGGGGCCCATAATGGCCCTGCGCGTATGGACTGTCGGGTCCAGAATCTCCCAGCCACGGCCTGGAATAAACACCTCTGACCACGAGTGAGCGTCACTTCCGCGGAATCTGGTGATTTTTCCTTCTGTTACACGGGAAAAACCAGTCACCAGGCGTGTCCTTTCCCCCATGGCACGCAATAAAAGTGCGGCAGAGGAAGCAAACAACCCACATGGCCCCCTCTTTTCCTCGAAGAGAAATTGGGCAACAGGGTCGGCCCCCAATGGGGGTTTGATATATTTGTCTCCGTATTGGTAGCTTCCCAAGTAGGTTCTGACTGCGGTAATTTTCTCATGGGTCGTCCCCAGTCCCTGTCCCAAAGTCTTTCCCAACTGCAAGATACGCAAAGGAATTCCCAGGGTTCGTGAGTAAACCGGTCGCGTAAAATCCTCGATCAGGGGTGCGAATTGCACTCCGACCCTGCAACGGTGCGTTCCACTGCCCGTGGGATGGGATAAGGTGCCATCCGTATTGATCCGGCAGGTTTCCGGAGATTTGCCTTTTGCCCACACCGTGCTCCACGGTGTGAAACCACGGGGCCCGCCGAAGGTACTCGAAACCGTAAAAACCCCGTGGACCTCATTATGTTCCGGGGACGGCCTGCGTGGATGGTCCTCAACGGGGTACCATACACCCCTGCTGTAGGCACCCAGCACCCGCCCCTTGAGGTAAATTCGCCGTTTGGATGTTGGGGTTTCGCTCTCCAGGAAGACACGTGCGGTGCTTGAGGTAGTGACTCTCCCAGAATTGTTCAGGTCAAAGATCTGGGGGAATCGGGGCGCCCGTCGTGCCGTTCCAAACCCTTCCATGGGAAAAAACGGCAGTATTATCCATGCAATAACAACTCCGATTATGGCGATGATTCCGCTGAACAGAAAGAGAAAACTCCCCAGATCACGGTCCAGCACCTTCTTTGAACTCAGCAGTCTCCCCACCTCGACCCGGTGAGAATCCAGTCCAAGCCGATGTTTGATGATGTGGTGATGCTCAATATCATGCCGGAGTAAAAGAGCGAAGGAAGCTGAGACAAAAACAAACAAATACCCGATGAGGAGGACAAGAGCCATGGGCGAGAGGGGATAAAAAAGTGCCAGGAGGGCCATGGTTATTGTCGCTGCGATGTACAGCGAGAAGTGCGTCAGGAAACTCAGCGAAAACGCAAAGGACAACAGAATGAAACTGTTGGCAATGAGAATAGTCATCACAACGAGATCATTGCTGGTGATGCTCTGATAAAAGAGGAGGGCCATTACTCCACCACCGGCTGCGACAAGGAGTTTTCCAATGATGACCCGGGACTGAAACAGGAGGGGGAGGAAGAGCGCGAAGGCCAGCACCAATCCGAAATAGCCGGGGAGCACTACTGCCTGGTAGAGCAGCATCATCGATATGAGCACCAGCAGGAGAAGGTATTGAAAGGTCTTAAAAGGCATATCGCTCCGCTTCCGATACATCTTCCAGGGTAAGAGAGATGACTATTTCCCGTGGGGACAGCTGGGGAAAAGGCCCCTCGTAGTGGTTGACTCTGGACAGAAACTGCAAAATTGAATCAAGGTTTTCGACGCCAGCCACCGGCGGAAGGTGTCCACCGCGGGTTAAAATTCCCACCTCGAGCCCCTTCTTGAGTAAGATATGTGCCATGCCGGCGGCGTGGGAAACCAGCAGCTCGAAGCTGTCCTGGGACCGGATATATCCACCTTCGCTGTGGGGAGTGAGGCTGTTCTCCAGCTGGAGCCAGATGGGCTGTACCGAGGACCTGTTTTCATTCCTGGTCACCAACTGTCGGGTTCGAATAGATTGGGGCCAGTGAATGAACCGGGGATGATCGCCCGGTCGATACGGTCTCAGGCTATAATCCATTTCCATGAGACGGGTGAGAGTATCGGGATGTCTCGCGGGGGGAGGGTCTATGGTCTCGGGCAGAATGAAGTGCTCTTCAGGGAGTGGGAAAAATCGGGTAATTTTCACCAGAGAGAAGGGAAAGGCGGTTGAGACGAAGAGCCCGTCGAAGGTCGCCTTTCCGCGGTTGACAAAGGCGTGACGGTAAAAGGTAGTCTGGGAGGAGGTGGGAGGGATTTTAAAAAAATAGCAGGGTTTGTCCACCACCATTCCATTTATCACATCTTTGATTTTCAACGAGTAGACAGCGAAAAAGCCGTGTGTGTTTTTCAACCCCACTGAGAAAAGATAGGGCGAGAAGCGAACAATGGAGAGCGGTGTTTTTCTGATTGGCTCCAGGCCGGAAACGGTCCAGAGCCCGATCACCGCAGAGAGAATCACCATGGCGGCAAAAAGAGAACTGATGAGTAAAAGGCCAAGATTGCCCAGCAAAAAGGCAACAACAAACAGAAACAAATCAAGGGAGAGCAAAAAAATGCCGGGTAATGTCAGCGCAATTTTTCTTGTAACGATTTTTGAAGCCATGCCTTTTAGCCTTGGATAATGAAAACGATTGTATTAAAACAAAGTAAATCGGTAAAGGAGTTTCCGGCCACCTCCTTTGCCCCCAAGGCGAAAAACAACCATGCCCGCAACTCCACTTAGTGAAATGTTTCTGTACTGGAAGCTCAAGGAGCTTGAAGAGCAACATTTCAGCGGAGCGTTGCACTTTAGTGAGGGGACCAAAGTCACGGGACGGGTCTTCATTAACAACGGTTTTATCTCCTGGGCCCAGGCCTCCGGCCAGAATAACACCCTCTTCACTGCCATGCAGTCCTTCGCCCAAATCAATGGTGATGACATCCGCTTCGCCGATTCCATGTACCAGGAACAAAAGGAGCGTAAGAACTTCGTCTCCGTGCTGCAGAGCAGCGGCATAATCGGGTTCTATGCGCTCCGCGAGTGCATGCGGGCCCATCTGTACGAGGCTGTGGCCAAGATCAACGAGAACCCTTCAGTATCCATACACGAGGATCCCGAGACCATAGCCGAAGCGAGCCAGCATGTCTTCACCGTCGACGAACTGGAGTATGGCGAGGAGTACTTCAGTGCTCCCCTGCCCCACCTGCAGGAAGTCGCCGGTGTGACCCAGATTGAGGTGAGGATGCTCAATTACGGGCTGGTCCTGAAATGGCCCGAAGAGGCGGAAGAAGACAAGGTCGCCAGGGAACTCGCCATCGTGCACGCAGAAAATATGGCGAAATTCGAGGATCTCAAACCCAACGCCGTCACCTACCACTATCCCCACGGTTCTTACACGGCGGTGCAGCTCAAAGATTTTTTCAATACATCATTGATTGTTGCCGGAGTGCCAGGCTGTGACCTGGGGGCGGTGGCCAGGGCTGTGGGGAATATGCCCGCCGCGGTGATCATGCACGTGGCTGACTCAACAATACCACTCGTGGATTTACTCGAGATTATGTGAGGTGCTTTCATGGGCAAAGAGCGGACCGAATTGGCAGAAATGTTGGGAAATCTTCTGGCAGATGAGTTGTTTTTCAAGCTCGACAGGCGGCTGAGTTCTCCCAATATGTTCTCCATCCTGAAGATGGAGTACCAGAAATCAAACTACAATTCCCTCCTCGCGTATCTGTTAAATCCTCACGAGAACCATGGGATGGAGGACCGCTTCCTGCGCCTTTTCCTGGCGAGATCTCTTGACAGCAGATCCCTTGAGGAGAATATCCCGACCGAAGGACTCTCCCCCATTCCCTACGAGCGGGTTCAGGAGGCCATCCTCGACTGGGACCGTCTGGATGTTCTCTCTGCTGACCTTCGCGAAACTGTGGTATTTACGGATTATCCTCTGGGAGATGAGGGGCGGACGGTAGACATCGCTATCTGGAATGAGCAGTATGGCTTTGCTCTCTACGTAGAGAACCTCGTCGCACCCAAAGAGGGTTGGCGGCGATACCACGGTGGCGAGAGGAGAGTGATCAAATCCCACAGCCAGGAATACCTGCTGGACCTTTACAGGCAGTGGGCGAGCGAAGACGCCGCAACCCAGTACCAGATTCTGCCGGTATTCATTTCCATGGGCGACATGATCCCCGATGAACGTTATCTCACACGGATTCTCAAATATGACTGGATGGGTGATGCGCTGGCACGGTATCTCCAGGAACCCACCCTCAGTTCCCACTCCCAGATTCTCATGAAAGACTTCATTGAACATCTTCAGCGAGAACTGCCCCGGTCGCTCGACAAGGATCTCTATAATGATCTGAGCACTATCTCCGACCTGTACGGTCCGGTGATCAGTCGCCTCCATGATCACGTGGTTGAGTGCAGTGGTTGTGAAAACGAGGATGAACTGATCGTGGCCTTCCACGATATCTATCGCAGGCACCGCGAGTGTATGGATGCGCTCTGGCTGTTCACCGACAGCATGGAATTCTCCATTATCAAAGAGGTGGAGAAAGAGATCCGCGGAATGGAATTTGATGACCAGCTGGTTATCATCAACACGGGCTCAACCCTCTCCGGCTTTAGTTCCAAATGGATGAAACCCCCCAGAGATGGCAGCGTCCCCGGTGAAAAGGATGTGTGTCCTCTGGCGGAGGTGTATTTCTCAGCTTCCATCGGTTGTTGTGGAATATTTGTGTATCGGGAGCCCCTCATGGGGGTAGTGAATAAAATCTGGATGGTAGCCCAGGAGCTCGCCGAGGAGAGGGATCTCTCCCTGGAGCGGCGGCGACCCACCTCCCGAAATTTCCACCTCGCCAAGATTTTGTACGATGCG
>JAHJLU010000128.1 GCA_018821745.1 Myxococcota bacterium
CCCTCCTGCACCACCCCCGGCGGTGACAACGGGGCCATCATGAAGGGCGCCAACAACAGCTGCGCCAACCCCGTAGGCCAGAACTGGATCGTCGACATCGAGGCGGCCAACTGCAACATCATCCGCGACGACACAAACGATAAGGTGTGTACCGAGCATGAATGCACCGCCGCCAACTGCACCCAGGCCAACTTTGTCTCCGGCGAAGAATACAGCGAGCCCGCCGGCCTCCAGTTCTTCGAAGACGAAAACGGCTGTCCCCGCTGCCGAAACTATACTGGTGAAGATCTGGAAGAGGTCTTCTCCTGCAACGCAACCCTTGGTACCGCCGGCTGCGGGTTTGAGCAGCACCTCGAGTCCGTCTACAAGAGCTTCACCGGCGGCAACACCGAGAACACCGGGTTCTTCCGCGATGACTCCTACCTGGCCATCTTCTTCATCACCGACGAAGACGACTGCTCCGCCAAGAACCCCGAGATCTTCAACCCCGAGGGTGGCATCTCCGACACCCTGGGCCCCCTCACCTCTTTCCGCTGCACCGAGTTCGGCATCTCCTGTGATCAGGACTGGCAGCGCATCATGCCTTCGGGCTCAGCTTCCTACACCAACTGCAAGAGCCGTCCCGACAACGACGCCCGCTCCATGCTCTATCCCGTGTCCCGCTACGTGAACTTCCTGCTCCAGGTCAAAGAGAGCGACAAGATCATCATCGGCGCCATCGCCGGCCCCTATGAGAACACCCTCAACGTGGGTGTCGACTCCAACCAGTATCCCAAGCTGGGCTTCTCCTGCGGCGAGGCGGTCCCCGGCGTTCGTCTCAAAGAGTTCGTCCAGGCCTACACCCCCGACATCGAAGACATGAACTGGGCCTACACCTCCATCTGCTCCAACTCCTATGCTCCCGCCCTCGTGGGACTCGGAGAGAAGATCAAGAACCTCGTCGAGGTTCAGTGCATCACCACGCCCCTCAACGGCTGCCCCGATCCCGCGGCTGCCAACGGGCTTGACCCCATCACCAGCCTTCCCGCAGCTGAGGCCGCTGTCTGTGAGCCCGCCTGCACGGTTATGGACGTCTTCCCCGACGGTGTCACCGAGGCAATCAGTCAGTGTCCCGCCTGCACCGTTGAGAATGGCTGCGTGGGCACCGAGTGGGGCAAGCGCAATCCCAGCCTCCCCCTGGCAAAATGCTTCTATGTGCGCTTCAACGAAAAATGCGCCGACGAACTGAAGAACTACGCCCCCTCCCGCGGTGCCGAGATCATCATCGCCCGTCGCGAAAATCCCGACGCAGGGACCAACGCAAAGATCACCTGCCAGGGCTTCCCCCTCACCGAGAAGCTCTGCGCCGACGGTATCGACAACGACCAGGACGGCCTCATCGACGATGCTGATCCCGACTGCCTCGAATAACACTCCCTCTTCCCTCATCTCATAATCCATCAAATTCCAGGGGCCTCACAGGAAATCGTATTGAAGGTTGAACCTGTGGAGACTTTACATTATAGTCAGGGTGCCGGACATGGGCACAACCAAGGAGTTTCAACTATGGCGCATTCCATCGATTGTCCCGCGTGCGGGGCGCCCATCGACATGGAAGACAGGTTTCAGGAGTATATCGACTGCCCCTACTGCGCCACCCAGTCCTACATCGGCGACTCCACCAAGGCCCTCGCCGCCGAGGGTGACACCGGCTCCTCGGAGCACGCCACCCTCGCCAACGTCTACTCACGGTTCTACAAAGGACAGCAGGGCACCGTGGACTGGGGCGAAGGGATCAAATCCTTTGTTGTGGAGGGGCGCTTCCAGTACGAGTACGACGGCGGCTACTGGTCCGAATGGTACCTGGACGTCGAAGGCACGGGGTACTGGCTCCATGAAGACGAAGGCGTCTACATCATGTTCATTGAGCTCCCCGTGGAAGATCTCGAAAAACTCGAGGATCTGTACTATCTTTACACCGAGACCCCTGACCGGATCACCATGGGCCTGTCCATGCCTCCCCTCAACAGCGGCGCCACTGCCTGGCAGCTCATGGAGTACGGCAAGGCGACCCTGGTCGGGCAGGAAGGGAAGCTGGCCCGCAAGCTCCCCAAGGGGCACTCATACATTTATTTTGACGGCGCCGGAGGTGGCTACCGCTATACGGTCGAGATCTCCGCCGAGGGCAAGGCCGGGGTCATCCATCAGGGCTGGCCGCTGGAATTTGAAGCGTTCACCGTGGAGGATCCCGACTCCTCCTACGGCTACTGATAACAAGGAGAGGGTTTTACCATGAGCACAATGGAATGGATCCTGATAGCAGCACTGGCAGGGGGCCTGGGGTTCTCCACCTTCGCGGCCCGCCAGGGATGGGGAGGCACCAAGGATCTCTCGCAGACGTCCAGCCGAACCCAGTCCGCCACGCATACGAGCCGCTACTACAGCGGAGGAAAATAAGGAGTTTTCAATGAGAAGATTTAAACTGGTGATGTTGATATCCTGTATGGCAGTTGCCGGAGGTTTCGGATACGTCCGCGTCTCCCGTGCTCAGGACAAGGCAGATCCTGCTGTCAAGCCCACCATGGCCACGACTGTCGCCCCAGCTCCCGCCCAGGTAACAAGTGCCAAACCCCATGAGGAGATCGCACCTTCCAAGTACCGCTCCAAGCGGGGCGGCGGAGGAATTTTCTCCCGCGTCTCCCTCGCCGATATTGTCGCGACCCTCATCTATTCACTCCTTGGGCTCGCGGTCGCCCTCTTCGGATACAAGGTCTACGACTGGATCACCCCCTTTGATCTGAGAAAAGAGCTGGAGATCGATCAGAACACCTCCCTGGGAATCGTGGCAGGATCCATCATCCTGGGGCTCTGTATTATTATCGCCGCCTCCATCATGAGTCCCTAGGAAACTGAAGTCCCATGACTGAACTGAGTGTGAGCCAGGTTGACTGTGCGGGGTGCGGATCGAAGATCGACATCCGCACCGGTCTGCGGGCAAAAACCTTTACCTGCGATTACTGTGGCGCTGTGTGCGAAAACGACCAGGTCGTTGCCATGCAGAACCAGCAGGATATCAAAGGCAAATACGCCCCCATGAGCTTCCTGCGTCTGGGACTGCGCGGCTCCTTTCTGGGCCAGCGCTACCAGATCGTGGGGCGCATCCGCCTGGAGGGGTATGAAGATGGAGAACGCTGGCACTGGGATGAGTGGTTCCTCATGTCCGCCACGGGCTTCCCTCTGTGGCTCATAGAAGACGAGCACGGCTTCTCCCTGCTGCGGATCTATGTCCCCACGGAGTTTATTGATCCCTACTCTCCCTCGGACACCGTGTACGCCGACCAGAAGGCCTATAAAATCCAGGAGCGGGGCTTCGCGACCATTGTCTTCCTTGAAGGGGAGATGACCTGGAGAGCGCGCCCCAAGGAGACGGTCAATTACATCGACTGCGTCAGCGGCGGCGATCGCTTCGCCATGGAGTACAGCCAGAACGAGATCCAGTACATGCGGGGCCAGGCCATCTCCACCGCCGAGGTCAAGGTGGCCTTCCACGACGACCTCCCGGCCGAGGCGGCCACCATGGAGAAGACGCCACCCAAGGAGAAAAAGCAGTCCCCGGGGCTGTGGATCATCGGTGGCATCATGCTCATCGCCGGCCTCCTCGCCCTCATAGTCTCCCTGTCCACAGACAAGATCGGAGAGGTGGTTTTCGACGAAAGTTCCGCCCGTCATGTTGCCATCAGGAGCTTCCCCGAGGTAGAGTTTGAGTATCCTTCGGTAAACGGGGGGAAAAACACTTTCACCATCACCAAAGGGCCCGTGGTCAAATTCCAGTTCACCTCCAGCCTCTTCCCCTACCCCTCCTACCGCTCGACCCAGGAGGTTGGCTGGTGGCTCTCGGCCACCCTGTGGGAAGCGGGCACCGGTGGCAATGACCGCAAGATCGGGGTCATCGACGCCGATTTCTGGAGGGCCAAGGGATACGACGAGGGAGAGTCCTGGGAAGAGGAGAAGTTCGTCGACACCACCTATGTCAAAGGACTCAAGACCGGGCAGAAGTACTATCTGACCTTTTCTGCTTCCGGGTTTAAAAACAACGGCAGGGATTACACCGCCTCGGTGCGTGTACGCACCACCGTAGTGGCGG
>JAHJLU010000129.1 GCA_018821745.1 Myxococcota bacterium
CAGACCCTCCCTGGGGGATCGAGCCATTACTGCCTCATGAACTGCCGCCTCGATGAGTGTCCAACGGGCTTTACCTGCAGCGCTGCCACCGACGGCGAGTCCTACTGCTATCCCGACACAGATGACTGCTCCTGTAACATGCTCCGTGAGGGGGCGATTCGCTCCTGCGCCCAGTCCAACGAATACGGCGAGTGCCCCGGGATTATCCAGTGCCTGGGTGACGCGGGATGGACCACCTGCCAGGGTGACATGCCCGGCCCCGAATCCTGCGATGGCATTGACAACAACTGTGACGGTAACATCGACGAAGGCCTCTTGGGCACCGTGAGCCACTGTTCCGAGTGTTTCGATGTCTGCCAGGGCAGCGGCATGCCAGGTACAACGCCTGTTTGTGATGAGGGCACCTGTGCCCTCGATTGTTTCGAGGGCTACTACGACGCCAACGACAATCCCCAGGATGGTTGCGAATGCGACGACGACAGCCTCGGTGCCCACAGCCTCACCGATACGGTAAGTTCCGGGGCCTACACCGACTGCGACGGGACCCACATGCTGATCACCAGCGCGCTGGTGCCCGGTGGCGTCAATCACACGGGGCCGCCTGACTACTACAAGTTCAGTTACAGCAACGTGTGGAACTGTTCCGAGAATCTCCAGGTAAAACTCAAGATCTATACTGCATCCAAAACCCACCGCTTCTGTGTCTCCCACGCCAACGACACCAACGAAGCCAACTGGGTGTGTCGTGATGTGGCCCCGGGGACCGAGGTCACCATCAATCCCTACACCAGTGCCGGGACATACTATATAAAAATAGCCCTGCGTACTCCCGGGGATCTCAACTGCATGCCCTATGAGCTCAGGGTTGTGGAGAGTTGATCATGAAATTCCTGAGTGTATCTCTGTTGCTGATAATCATTGGATGTGCCCAGGGGACAACCAGCGACAACAACTCCAACTTCAATAGCCAGAACAACGTCAACAACCTCAACAACTTCAACAATGGTTTTGGCGACACCTGCACCGCCGGTGACCAGTGTGATTCCGACTATTGCGTTGCCTTCCCCAACCAATACGAGCTGGCCTGCACCGCCCTGTGTGATTCACAGAACTGCCCCACAGGTTTTACCTGCCGGGAGGCCTACCGTGATGACCTCACCACCGTGTGCCATATGGTCTCCAACACTGTCTGCGCCGCATGTTCCCAGGACTCCCAGTGCGGGCCCTACTCCGACCGCTGTTTTCTGCTCTCGGGTATTGGCGGTTGCCTCATGGAGTGCAGCGTCGGGGGGCTGTGTCCCACGGGGTATCAGTGCGCCGACATGACCTCCACCAGCGGAATAACGGGCCGCTACTGCACCCCAACCGAGGGTGTGTGTGGCTGCACCGAGGCCACAAGCGGTACCCAGACAACCTGCACCAAAGAGAACGAGTACGGCACCTGTCAGGGAATCAAGCAGTGCAATGGCGCTGCCGGGTGGGGTCCCTGTGATGCCCAGACACCGGGCCCCGAGATCTGTGACGGCAACGACAACAACTGCGACGGTAACATCGACGAGGGCCTCCTGGGCACCGCCGAGAACTGCTCCGCCTGTGGCGATGTGTGCCAGGGCAACGGGATCGTGGGAACAGCCGCGGCGTGTGTTAACGATGAATGCACCCTCGATTGCGAGACAGGGTACTTTGATCCCGATCAACTGGACTCCAACGGGTGCGAGTGCCTTGATGACTCCCAGGGCGGCAGCTCCAGCGCCGCAGCCAAGTATCTGGGGAGTTTTGATGACTGTGACTTCACCCACACGGTCTCCAACGTCCGCATTCCCAAAGACGATGTGGGTGTCGCCCATAAAGATTATTTTGATTACGACTATGAGAATAAGACAAATCCTTTTTGCTGGAATTATAACCACATCCGGCTGACCGTCCCCTCCACGGGGGTCTCCATGCGTCTGTGCGGTGGCAACTCCATCACCGAGTCTACTTGGAGCTGTGTCACCGCTTCTCCCGGGTCTTCAGGGACCTTGGACCTCCCCGAGATCAGCAACGGGGACTCCGTTGTTGTGACCTTCTCCATAGAGAACATCGGCTCCCCCTTCACCTGCGGCGATTATTCCATCACGGTCTTCGACGACGGCGACCTCTAGCAGTTGAAAACACTCCTCCTCTCCCAGTAACTCCGGCCACTTTTCCCTTCTCCCGCGTGCTCTGTTTCCCTTCGGGGCCGGTGACGACTCTCCCTGGAGTTTGAACCGGGAGTGAAATTTCTGTAGCGGCCGTGGCTGTATTTGGGTATAAGGGGTGATACGAAGGAGGTAGGTATGAGACTCTTAACTCGCAGTGATTTCGACGGACTGGTATGTGCGGTGCTGCTCGTGGAAAAGGGCATCGTGGATCAGTATGAATTTGTTCACCCCAAAGATGTCCAGGACGGGAAGGTTCAGGTTACGGCCAACGACGTGATGGCCAACATCCCCTACCTGCCGGGCTGCGGACTGTGGTTTGATCACCACTCCAGTGAAAAGGAGCGCCTTGAGCTGGAGATGCTCAAATTCAAAGGTGCCTCCAAGCCGGCGCCCTCGGCGGCCCAGGTCATCTGGGAATACTATGGTGGGGAAGAGACCTTTGGCGCCCACTTTTTGCCCATGATGGTGGCGGTCAACAAGACGGACTCGGGCGACCTTACCCCCGAAGAGATTCTCAACCCCACGGGGTGGATTCTTCTCTCCTTTATGATGGATCCACGCACGGGACTCGGTCGCTTCCGTGATTATCGCATCAGCAACTATTCCCTCATGGAAGATATGATCCAGTACTGTCGCACCAAAACGGCGGAAGAGATCCTGGCCATTGAAGATGTGAAGGAGCGTACCCAGCGCTATATTGAGCAGCAGGACCTCTACCGCTCCATGCTCGAAGAGCGGGTGACCGTCCACAACAACGTGATTCTCACGGATCTTCTGGACCAGGACCCCATCTATTCCGGGAACAGGTTCTATGTGTACGCGCTCTATCCCGAACAGAATATCGAGATCCGGGTCATGTGGGGTAGGGCCCAGCAGAATGTTGTCTTTGCCTGCGGTCACTCCATCACCAACAAAACCTGCCTGACCAACGTGGGCAAGCTCATGCTCCAGTATGGAGGTGGCGGTCATCGCAAGGTCGGAACCTGTCAGGTCCCCACCGAAGATTACAAGCGGGTCCTTGATGAGCTCATCAAGGCCATGAATGAAGAGTATTTCGAAGAAGGCGAAGACGACCTGGAGCTGTAGATTACACCGCGCACAATATTCCAAGGTGGAACATGGGCGACACAGTCGCGTGGAAGGCTATGGGGCAACTCTGGCGCACCCCTTGAAAAACAACCTTGTGTGCTTGATTCAAGGGGTGTGGTTGACGTTGGGGGATTTGATGGGGAGGGTGTTCGCGACGACCTTGAGGAGCTCGACCAGCTCGAAGAAGGAGCTGGTCTTCACAAACTGGCGGGAACC
>JAHJLU010000130.1 GCA_018821745.1 Myxococcota bacterium
GCGCCGGGAAATTCATTAGCGGGGCCTACGACGAGGTCATTACACCATCGCTTTCAGAACTTGTGTTTGTTGACCCGGAGAGCGTAAGCCACCTTGTCAAGATGTACGAGGTGAACTTGCCGCCAGCAATCACCAAGCACGCTTCGAGGCAGCCAACCAAGCTTGACAGATTCAAGCGGGAAGTCTGCACAAAGCTTGATATACCAGTGTTCTACAAGGACATCATTCCAGAGAATGCAAAATCGTTCTCACCGTTGAGCGGTGTGGGGTGGATGCAAGCACTTGATCCACAGCCCGATCCGGTAACTGGGGATGACACCAAGCCAAGTGCGGGTATTGCCATGCGTCATGGGGACTATGTTCTCCGGGGCTCAATACACAGCTTCCGGAACGACTTCGAGCTCACGGACCCTCTGACCGGCGAAGTCAGGATGAAAAAGAGCCTCAATCCCTTTGACTACTTGATCTTCACAGGTCAAACCAAGAGCTTCAAAGAGAGCTGTGAGCTCCTGTCAAAGCTCACGGGAGTGCCACTACCGTTCACTACTCATCAGCAGCGGGTCTCGATAGACCATATCTATCACCATAAATGTATGCCACGATATGGGACCACCCAGGTTGCAAGGGATTTGGGAATCGCCCCCCCCATGGGAGAAGGCCAACTTGAGTACTCGTTCTCTTATTACCATCAGAACAAGATGAACAGTTTGAGCGGCCAACTCATTTTGTCCCTTGACCACCATTACCCCCTCGGGACTGTGCTTCTTGAGCAAGCACATACGCTGCCTCTGAAGAAAGATACTGAGATCACGACGAAAACCATATACTATGGGCATCTTCTGCACCTCGTGAAGAGCTCAAAAGAACTGAGTTTTGACGGGATTGAGCACCTTGAGGTTAAGACCCAACTCTCATACCCCAAGCAACCATGGCATGTAGCCGCAGAGCGTTTTCTCTACGACCACCAATTATGGGCTCCCGACAAGGGGTTCTATCGAATCTACAAGGATGAGACAGGCGTGTGGGCCGAGCATAGCCTGCTTTCAATGGAACGCACGATGGGGATGTTCTTTGATAAGAGCGATGAACGAACGCAAACGGGGCTCAAAGAGGCAATCAACTACGCTGTCACGGACCCTTCAACCCTCGCCGGCTGGAAGTACCAGAATCCGCCTCACTTGATTTGTTTCAAGAACACGGTCTTCTCTCTTGAGACCGGTGAGCAACTTCCATTCGACTCTAGCTACCACTTCATCAGTCGCATCCCCCATCGATTCAACCCTGATGCGAAGATGCCATTCTTGGAACCAATACTGAATGCCTGGGCCAACAAAGATGAGCTCATCGACCTCATCGGGTACGCTATGTATCCACGCTACGTCAAGCACAAGATATTCTTCCTCTACGGGGGCGGTGGTAACGGTAAGAGCGTCTACCTAGCCATTGTCACGGCTGTCCTCGGCAAAGAGAATGTCTCTTCAGTGGCCCTCGCCAGGTTATCTTCTCGTGAGTCGTTTTCCACACACAATCTGTGCGGAAAGCTTGCCAATATTGCTGGCGAGATAGGTCCCAATGACCTCAAGAATATGGGCGTAATCAAGGAGCTTACTGGTGGTGAGGACTACATCGCAGCCAAAGTCAAAAACAAAGAGGACAAGGTCTTCATCAATGAGGCCAAGCTCATCAATTCGGGCAACACTTTGCCCCGTACAGTTGATAGCTCAGATGGTGCCAAGGACCGAATCTACATAGTGGAATTTTTGGCTACCTTTAGAGGCACGAATAAGGAAATTCCTGACCTTGCGAACAAGATCAAAGCCCATAAAGAAGACCAAGAGGCCCTTGTCTACGCAGCAGTGACATCTGCTCGTCGCATGTATCTGGCCAACGATTGGACTTTTAATGGGGAGAAATCGAAAGAGCACTATTGGAACCGTCTGAAGACCCTTTCATCTGAAGTGATGCCGTTCTTGAACGATCAATGCATAATCACCCACAGCAAGAAGGATTGCATCCCTACAACCGACTTCTACGAAGCCTTTGGAGCTTGGCGAACTGGGTTGAAGAAAGACCTCCTGCATGAGGGTGACATCTGCGTGGAGATGGCTCGTGCCGGCATCAGCAAGCGCCGTATTCAGCAGGACCAGGGACGCCCGTCTGTGTTCTCTGGAATCAAATGGAAATAACAACTATTCCGGGGGAGGGTGACCTCCCCCTTTGGAGATATAACATGGAAAATTTAGATAATGAACTTCGAACACCCGCTAATTGGGCGCTCGATAGCAAGATACCCAACAACCTTGAGATGCCCCAGAGCTATAACGAGCAAGGCATACCCTTGTTCACTCGTAATCAAGTAAGTTCCCATGGAAGATCATCCTATTACCACAAAAACCAATTCTACCTTGATCTGAAAACCCTGTCGCGCCCCTATTACATTCATGAAGGGACAGAGCCCTTTTTCCAAAGTGATGGTATTGATTACTACTGGAACAACAGTGTAACGTTACTCTACACAGCATCTGAATTGGGACCAATCAGGCTCGATGAGACGCCAATAAGGGTGGAGACTTTACAGGGATTGAGAGTAGAGCTGTATGCTCCTGATCAGCAGCTGGGGATATGGCATGGGGGATATGGCGAAATCGCTAGCCCAAATATCTATCGCATTCTTACAACCCTTGTGAATCGCAAGCAATTGTACGAAGCCAAGCTAGAGTCCTGCGACACCTCTCGACGAAAAAAATTACTGAATTCTACTGTGAAGGCTTTGAACGAATGTGTCAGGTGGGCCCAAAATCAAGGCCTTCTAAAAGCAATCGGATTCAATGGGACAGAGTATCTCTATCAAGGAGACCGATGCACTGTTTTATCCTCTTTACCCCCAACAGGGCAAACGCAACTACATAGGTTACCACCTTCAAGCATAGTCAGAGGGACTTCTATTTGGGAGCCAGCTCTCCTCTGTCAAGTCTCTGGAATTGTTTATGACCTTACTAGAATTCGCCTGGACTGATGCAACTGCCCCGGGGGAGGGCGACCTCCCCCGGGTTTTCAAGGATTGAATAATGATAAATATCATAAATGACCTCGACCCTCAAAACTCTGTCAATTACAAAAACACCGTAGCACTCATTCAAACAGCCTTGGAGCAAATGAGGAAAGGAGTTTCTAAACCGTTCCCACTATTGTTGAGCACGAACCAAATGATGGTAATGGCAATATTCTCTGCTTTGGAGAGGGTATTTCATGACGAACTAGATCCTGAGCAATCAATGGTAATTGCGGTCATTTGGGGGCTTATTGAGCTTCTCAAAGAACGTCTACACTCTCATGCGAAGCTTGCTACGAGATTTGATAAACAACGGAAATTACATAACCATAAGTGGATTAATTTTGCTCAAAGCATCGAATCCCAAGTTTCACACTTGTCCCAATGCCATCCGTTCCTTGATGATGGTAAACTCTTTGCGATGATGCTCAAAGGCTATGTTGACCTCCGGGATCACTTGAAAGAAGCCGATCTCCTGAGATGGCCCTGTCGACCAGAAGAACATTGCCCAGTATGCACTGGCGAGGTGAAGCATGGTTGCTAAGAACATTCCCATCCCCATCAACACCTTCGTTGCCTCTTTGGCTACCCACTTGATGCTCAGTGCTGGCTCGTTCACACGTGATGACGCTCTTTTCTTCGATAACATGACCGAGGAGAGGATAGAGCATGTAATGGAGGCAGTTGAGACCGTCATGGGGGTTACCCAGAGAATTTCTGGGCAGAAGAAAATGAACCAAAGTAGGGAGCTCCCTAATGTGCTGGCAACCGTCAGTAGTACTTATCATGAGATTATGTCGCTGCTTGAAGACATTTCGCAAGAACAGCCCAATGAAGAGGAGGCAAACTCATGACCCACCTCATTGTAATCCCCTTCCAGGACAAGTTCTTGTTGTCAGTGGCGCCGGATATTAAGGTTGTTTTAGATGGGCCCATTACCCTCGCTGGGTTTGACCTCGACGGCATAACATACCACGACCTCGAGCTGGACCCCCATGCCGCCCTTATGGGGTTGTCACGGGCGCCTGAGAGTGTAAAAGCAGCGGTGGAAATGCTTCCCGCTATTGAAGGATATCTGCAACAAACTTTTGATGTGGAGGAGTAGAACCATGGAAGACCAACCTATTATTGAAATTAGCGCTCCGTCTTCAATGGCGACAGCCCCGAATGTTGAAAATAACAACCCATCTGCTGACTTTGCTGCAGTAGAGTTCCAAGGCATTTTGGACAACTACCCAGACATTTTAACTGCTCAAGATTTGGCGGAAATATTAAGGGTAAACATAAAAACTGCTTATGGATTCTGTGAGGAGTGGGGGGAACAAATTGGAGCGAAACCAGTAGGACGGCAGTATCGCATTTTAAAAACTGCTGTGATAAAGTGGTTTACGGATGCGCATCGCTCCGAGGAAAGGAGGAAAAAACCATGGGTAATAGAATAATAGAGCGAGCGCGTAAAGATGGTCAGATTTATAAGGCACGTTACGTCCAGGAGACGATAGTGCTGCCGGACGGCAATTCGACAGCGGTCAGAGGCACTGTCCCACAGAAAATTGACAAGCATGGCAAGAGGCGGCTCCCGAACTCAAAAGAGGGGGAGCAGCACCTGAGGCTTCTTATCAAACAACGTGAGCAGCAATATTGGGATCACGTTAACGGCGTTGATAAGGACAAACAGTTTTCTGTTTTTTTCAGTGAGTTTATGAGTGTTCATGCAGATGTTGAAAATAAACCGGGTGAGGTGAAAAACAAGTGGAAGCTGGCAAACCACCATCTTCTTCCATTCTTCGGAACTTTTGTCCTCAGTGCCATTGATGCAAAGCTTATCGCTAAATTCAAAAAGGAGATGAAAGCGAAAACCTCCGCACAGACAGGCGAGCCCTACTCGATGAAGTACCTCAAC
>JAHJLU010000131.1 GCA_018821745.1 Myxococcota bacterium
GGTTACATCATGAACGCCCTGTTCAACCTGGCGGGTGTGTGGTCAGGTCAGGGCATCCAGTTGCTGGGTATGCTTACCGAGGCGATGCACACGCCCTTCATCCAGGATAGATATCTGGCCCTGGAGAACGCTCAATACATTATGAACACGGCACGGTCCCTGGCCGACGCCGTGGAGATCAGGCTCGACGGCCCCATCGCCAAACGGGCGCAGGACGTCCTGAAAAAAACCGATGTTTTTCTCAAAGAGGTTGAGAGTCTTGGTTTGTTGGAGACCATCGCCCGGGGACGGTTTGCGGACATTAAAAGAAGCGTGGACGGAGGAAAGGGTCTTTCGGGTGTAATTGTTAAGGACGCTTCCTACTGCAACCCCTTTACTGAGCCCCTCGGGGAGATGGTTGGCCTCGGCCGGGAGATTACAAGATGGATGTGAACCTGGAAAACATTCGACCCTATGGTGACACCATGGGGGATGGGGCTGTTCAACTCAGTTTTACCCTGCCACTCCCCCACAGCTCGGTTGCAGTGCAGGCGGCCAAACAGATGGTCCTGAACATGGGTTTTCGTGACGCCGAAGTGGTCCACAGCGTCTCCATCGGTGACCAGTTTACCTTCTTCGTCGTCTATGGGAAGACCGATCTTTTCGTGGACGCCTCCATCATTGTGCCTGTGGAGGTCCAGACTACGGTGTGGCCGCGGGCCCGATGCAATGAAGAGATAACCCGTCATTTTAACCGGAAGCTGGTGGTGGTGGGTGCCTGTATCGGTGAGGATGCGCACACGGTGGGCATTGACGCTATCATGAACATGAAGGGGTATGCGGGGCACTATGGTCTGGAGCGTTACTCCATGTTTGATTCCCATAATATGGGAGCCCAGGTGGAGCCCCATGTGCTGCTCCAAAAGGCCGTTGATGTGGGGGCCGATGCTATTTTAGTCTCCCAGGTTGTGACGCAGAAAGATATTCATCTTGCAAACTTCACGAAAATGGTAGAGCTTGTTGAGGCTCAGGGACTGCGTGA
The DNA here is from genome assembly GCA_018821745.1 of Myxococcota bacterium. GTDB lineage: Bacteria > Myxococcota_A > Polyangia > HGW-17 > HGW-17 > SZUA-580. The sequence goes on from JAHJLU010000131.1 coordinate 1,022, forward strand.
AAAAGTGGTGCTCGTCGCCGGTGGCCCCCGGATTGATAATGGGGTCGCCATGGAGCTCGGGTATGATGCGGGCTTCGGTCGAGGCAGTTTCGCCGAGGATGTGGCATCCTTTATTATTCAGGATCTGATTAAAAGAGAATTGACATAAGTTTGATTGCACCCGATAAATGGGGCTATTCTCCGTGCATTGCACGTGAGGATTGAATGCGGAGGTCATTTTGTTTGTGGAAGCGGTCGTTATTGTGGCAGCCTTTGGGTCATTCACGGGTCTCGTATATCATCTGACCCGCAAAAAACTCAGCAGGCAGGTCCAGGAGGCTCAGGGTAAGTCCTCGAACCTGCTGGAAAAAGCCCGTGAGGAGCGGCAGAGCATTCTGGGCAAGGCAAAGCAGCAGGTCAATGAGCTCCTGGTTGAAGGAAGAGATATTCAGACGGCCGAGCAGCAGGCAGTTGAGGAGGAGCTCCACGAGAACGAGCTGCGCCTCGAAAAGGAAACGCAACGGGTAGACACCGTGAGGAACCGCCTGTTACAGCGCGAAAAAGTGGTGAACAGCCGTTTTGAGGCACTGGAAAACCGCCAGGGAGCGATCAGACAGCTCCATCAGGAGCGGACCGCCCTCTCCCGCAGCGAGGTATCAATCCTCGAAGAGTCACTGGGGATATCCAAAGAAATGCTCATGGAGGGCATCAGCAAACGCTTTATTGATATGGCCACAAATGAGGCCCAGCAGATTCTCAGACAGACGGCGGAGATAGCGGAATCCGAGTACGCCCCTCTGGCAAAGCGCGTCATGGGAATTGCCATCGGACGTATCGGACAGACAAAAGTGAAAGAGCGCCCACAGGTCAGTGTTACCGGTACACCAAAAGCCTTCGCCGATCTGCTCGAGGCGGTGGGCGGCGAGCGAGATGCCCTCGACACTTTTTTCGGACTGCCCCTGGTTATCAGTGAAGATGAAGATCTGGTGACCGTGAGATTCGATACCCTCGATACGGTCAAGCGCGAGGTGGTGCGCAGGGTGCTTGAGAAGACCTTTGTCGTTGGCAAGATCCCCAAAGATCTGAAAAATCTTTTTGAAAAACGCATGGAAGAGATGGAGAACGAGCTGGTGGGCCTTGGACGACGAGCCTTTAAACTGACGGGGCTCAAACCCAAAGTTGATAAAGAGATCGTCAAGCTCATCGGCAGGCTCTATTACCGCACCAGTTATACCCAGAACCAGTGGCTGCACTCCGTTGAGGCTTCGCAGATCGCGGGCCTCATGGCCCATGAGTTGAAACTTGATGTCCAGCTTGCCAAGCGGGCGGCGCTCCTCCACGACATCGGCAAAGCGCTCACTCACGAGATTGAAGGGTCCCACGCGGTCATCGGTGCCGGAATCGCAGAGAAATGTGGGGAAGATCCCCTCATTGTGAATGCCATCGGAGCCCATCATGGTGATGTTCCCGAAGAATCACTCTATGCCCGCATCGTTA